>NZ_LZMJ01000016.1:0-36658 GCF_001665495.1 Rhodococcus sp. 852002-51564_SCH6189132-a | reverse complement strand
TCGTCCAACCTCGTTGTCCCGTTCCTCTCGGCCCGGGTCGGTGTCCGTGTCGCTCTGACCTGGAATAAGTTACGCGAGGATCAACTCCCTGCCAAATCGCCTGGTCAGAGGCGGTAGCCCTCGAGAAAAGCCCAGGTGAATGTCTCCGAGAGGCGCCGACCGGACCGAGATCGCTTCCGGTGACGCCGGACACAGGGCCCGAACAGGGTTTCCTCCCTAGTGAGACAGGAGTCGGCCTTCCTCGACACCCACCCGCTCGATGGTTCCGCCGAGCTCCTGGAGGATCTCGACGAACCGCGGATAACCACGGTCGATGTGGTAGACGTCGTGCACTTCCGTGACCCCGTCCGCACACAAGCCGGCGAGCACCAGACCTGCGCCCGCACGAATGTCCGATGCCCACACGGGAGCACTCGACAACTGCTCCACTCCCCGCACGACCGCGTGGTGGCCGTCGGTGCGGGCGTCCGCTCCGAGACGCACCATCTCCTCGACGAACCGGAACCGTGCTTCGAAGACGTTCTCGGTGATCATCGACGTCCCGTCGGCGATGGCCGCGAGACCGATGGCCATGGGCTGCAGGTCGGTGGGGAATCCCGGATACGGCAGCGTCGCGAAGTTGACGGCACGGGGCCGCTCCTTCTGCACGACGTGGAATCCGTCTGCCAACGGCATGACTTCGGCGCCGGCACTGCGCAACTTGTCCAGCACCAACGCGAGATGCTTCGGATTGACGCCACGGACGGCGATATCGCCCCGCGTCATCACAGCTGCGATCCCCCACGTCGCCGCAACGATCCGGTCCCCGATGCACCGGTGCTCGGTGGGACGGAGGGACGAGACTCCCGAGACCCGCAGCGTCGTACTGCCCGCAC
This sequence comes from Rhodococcus sp. 852002-51564_SCH6189132-a, assembly GCF_001665495.1. Lineage (NCBI taxonomy): Bacteria > Bacillati > Actinomycetota > Actinomycetes > Mycobacteriales > Nocardiaceae > Rhodococcus > Rhodococcus sp. 852002-51564_SCH6189132-a. The sequence continues at coordinate 35,783 of NZ_LZMJ01000016.1, read as the reverse complement.
CGGTGATCCGTGCCCCCATGCGGACGAGCATGTTGCACAGGTCGACGATCTCGGGTTCGCGGGCCGCGTTGTCGATGGTCGTGTCCCCCTTGGCGAGGACCGCGGCCATGAGGATGTTCTCTGTCGCTCCCACCGAAGGGAACGCCAGACGGATGGTGGCACCGTGCAGATCGTCCGCTTCCGCGACGACGCATCCGTGCTCGATCGACGAATGGGCGCCGAGCAGTCGCAGACCCGCCTGGTGCATGTCGAGCGGACGGGAGCCGATGGCGTCGCCGCCGGGCAGCGCCACGATCGCCTTGCGGCAGCGTGCAACCAGCGGGCCGAGTACGCAGACCGACGCCCGGAACTGCCGCACTGCCGCGAAGTCTGCGCGGTACTCGGGTTCGGCAGGCGTCGTGATGCGTACGGCGTCGCCTTCGAGTTCGACCTCGCAGCCGAGTCCACGCAGGACGTCGGCCATCAGGGGCACGTCGAGGATGTCGGGGCAGTTGGTGATCGTGGTGGTGCCCTCGGCGAGCAGCGCCGCAGCCATCAACTTGAGGACGCTGTTCTTGGCACCCCCGACGACGACGTCGCCGGAAAGGCGGTTCCCACCTGTGACAAGAAAGCGTTCACTCACAACGACACAGCGTAACGGGCGTGTCCGCGGGAAGAGCAGAGCCGGTACCGTGACGCGCATGGCAGTCCACCTGACACGGATCTATACGCGCACCGGAGACGACGGAACAACGGGGCTCAGCGACTTCTCGCGCGTCTCGAAGAACGATCCTCGTCTGGTCGCCTACGCCGATTGCGACGAGACCAACGCGGCGATCGGTGTGGCCCTCGCACTGGGAGCGCTCCCGGAACGGCTCGTCCCGGTACTCCGACAGATTCAGAACGATCTCTTCGATGCCGGCGCGGATCTGTCGACGCCCGTGGTCGAGAACCCGAAGTACCCGCCGCTGCGGATCACCCAGCAGTACATCGACCGGCTCGAGGGCTGGTGCGACGAATTCAACGAGGAGCTGGAACCGCTCAACTCGTTCATTCTTCCGGGCGGCACGCCGGGGGCGGCTCTGTTGCACACCGCCAGGACGGTGGCACGACGTGCGGAACGGTCGGCGTGGGCGGCGGTGGACGCGGCTCCGGACGACACGAACGTCCTGCCCGCGAAGTACCTGAACCGGCTCTCGGATCTGCTGTTCATCCTGGGCCGGATCGCGAACCCGGACGGCGACGTGCTGTGGAAGCCGGGAGCGGGCGCGTGAAGAAGTCCCTCTAGAGGGGGCGGCGGCGCTGCGACCGGCCGTCGGGCCTGGATTCGACCCAGGACATGAAGGCCATCAAAGCGCCGCTGTCGAGCGCGATCTCGTACGAGTCGTCGCGGTCGATCACATCGAGGATCACGATGTCCTCGGTCATGATGTCGAATTCACTGCCTTCCGGCTTCCGTCGCGAACGCACATCGATGCCCTGACGGGTCAGTCGTACGTCGGGTCCGGGCCGAAGGCTCGAAAGCTTGTAGAACGCGAGTGTCTCGTCGCCGTACCGAACGATTCCGTGCCTCCAGCCGGAACCCTCGTTCTGAGGCATCACTCGCAGAATGGCGGCGGTACCCCCGCCGCGCAGGGCAAAGAGGCGGTACAACAAAGCCGCGACGGAGACCGCGAGCAGCACCACAAGGATACTGAGAATCAGAAATCCAGGTGACACTGCTCGTCGGCTCCGTCGCGGCTTCTCGTTGTTCGACGATCAGGCTCGTTCGACAGCCCGCAGACGGCCGCGGGCCGCTGCGATCTCCGACTCGTCACGATCTGCATCGTTCAGAGTCGACTTGGCTGCCTCGACGTCGATGTCCTCCACGCGGTCGGCGGCTTCGGCGAGCACCGTCACCGTCGTCGCAGTCACCGAGAGGAATCCGCCATGGACGGCCATGACGATCCGCTCACCGTCCGCGGTCCTGACGGACACGACGCCACCCTCGACGAGCTGGCCGAGCACGGGCTCGTGACCGGGCATGATGCCGATCTCGCCCTCGGTGGTCTGGGCGGTGACGAGAGTCGCCGATCCGGACCACACACGCTCCTCGACGGCAACGATGTCCACGCTCATCTCAGCCACGGTGGCCTACTTTCCGGCGATCTTCTTGGCTGCAGCCTCGACGTCGTCGAGTCCACCGCAGCTGTTGAACGCCTGCTCGGGCAGGTGGTCGAACTCGCCCTTGCACACGCGGTCGAAGGCCTCGATGGTGTCGGCGAGCGGCACGACCGAACCCGGCTGACCCGTGAACTTCTCGGCGACGATGAAGTTCTGGCCGAGGAACTTCTGGAGACGACGGGCACGGGCGACCGTGACCTTGTCTTCTTCGGAGAGCTCGTCCATACCGAGGATGGCGATGATGTCCTGCAGTTCCTTGTACTTCTGCAGGATGCGCTTGACCTCGTTGGCCACCCGGAAGTGGTCGGCACCGACGATGCCCGGCTCGAGGATTCGCGAGGTCGACGTCAGCGGGTCCACAGCGGGGTAGATACCCATCTGCGAGATCGGACGCGAGAGCTCGGTGGTCGCATCGAGGTGAGCGAACGTCGTGGCCGGCGCGGGGTCGGTGTAGTCGTCGGCGGGCACGTAGATCGCCTGCAGCGAGGTGATCGAGCGGCCACGCGTCGAGGTGATGCGCTCCTGGAGCTCACCCATCTCGTCCGCGAGCGTGGGCTGGTAACCCACGGCCGACGGCATACGGCCGAGGAGGGTCGAAACCTCCGAGCCGGCCTGCGTGAAGCGGAAGATGTTGTCGATGAACAGGAGCACGTCCTGTCCCTGGACGTCGCGGAAGTACTCCGCCATCGTCAGGGCCGACAGGGCGACGCGCATACGCGTGCCCGGCGGCTCGTCCATCTGGCCGAAGACGAGGGCGGTGTCCTGGAGGACGCCCATCTCTTCCATCTCGAGGTGGAGGTCGGTGCCCTCACGGGTGCGCTCACCGACGCCGGCGAACACCGACGTACCGGAGAACTCACGCGCAATACGGGTGATCATCTCCTGGATCAGAACGGTCTTGCCGACACCGGCACCACCGAACAGACCGATCTTGCCGCCCTTCACGTACGGGGTCAGCAGGTCGATGACCTTGATGCCGGTCTCGAGGATCTCGGTCTTGCCCTCGAGCTGGTCGAAGGCCGGGGGCTTGCGGTGGATGCCCCACTGCTCGCCGTCGCGGCCGGTGCCCGGCGCGTCGAGGCAGTCGCCCAGCGCGTTGAACACGTGGCCCTTGACGACGTCGCCGACGGGAACCGAGATCGGCTTGCCGGTGTCGCTGACGGGGGCGCCACGCACCAGGCCGTCGGTGGGCTGCATCGAGATCGTGCGGACCAGGTTGTCACCCAGGTGCTGCGCGACCTCGAGGGTCAGGGTCTTCGCCACGGACGGCAGAGTGACCTCTGCGTGCAGGGCGTTGAACAGCTCGGGCACGGCGCCACGCGGGAATTCCACGTCGACGACGGCGCCGATGACGCGGACGACGCGCCCGGCAAGGGCCGACGCCGCACCGGCGTTGTTGTCGGTTACTGCTGCGGTCATTGTGGTTCAGTCACTTCCTGCACTCGAGGCGAGCGCACCGGCACCGCCGACGATCTCGCTGATTTCCTGGGTGATCTGGGCCTGGCGGGCCTGGTTCGCCTGACGGCTGAGGGTGTTCACCAATTCCGTGGCATTGTCCGTCGCGGCCTTCATGGCGGTACGACGGGCTGCCGACTCGGAGGCCGCCGCGTCCAGCAGCGACGCGTAGATCCGCGTGCTGATGTACTTCGGCAGGAGAGCCTCGAGCAGAACTCCGGCCTCCGGCTCGAAGTTGTACACGGCCTGCGGTCCCTCGTTGTCCGTGGCGCGGCGTCCGTCGGTGAGCATGTCCTCGCCGAGGTCGATCTCGTCCTCGGTGATGCTCACTTCGAGCGGAGCCATTCTGCGAACCTGGGGGGTCTGGGTCAGCATCGACACGAAGCGGGTGTAGACGATGTGCAGTTCGTCGACGCCCTCGATGGTGCCCTCGCCGTTCGGTGCGGGCACCTCGGTGCCCGAACCCGCCATGAACAGCTCGACCAGGTGACGGCTCGCCTTCGCGGCGTCCGTGTAACGGGGGTCCTGCGAGAAGCCCGTCCAGGCAGCGGCCACTTCACGCTCACGGAACGTGTAGTAGCCGAGGCCCTTACCGCCCATCACGTACAGCACCGGCTCCTTGCCCTCGCTGAGGAGCAGCTGACGCAGCTCCTCGGCTTCCTTGAGGACGTTGGAGTTGTAACCGCCGGCCATACCGCGGTCGCTGGTCACGACCAGCACTGCGGCACGCTTGGGGTTCTCGCGCTCGTTGAGCAGGGGGTGATCCAACGAGGCCGACGCACTCGCCAGCTCGGAGAGCACCTTGGTGATCTCCTCGGCGTACGGCTTGGACGCTGCCACTCGGGCCTGGGCCTTCGTGATACGCGACGTCGCGATCAGTTCCTGCGCCTTGGTGATCTTCTTGGTCGAGTTGACCGACTTGATCCGCGAGCGCAGTTCGCGCAAGTTCGCCATTCGTCGATCACACTCCCTTCACTGGACGCTGGGTCATGGACTCCCCGCTCACTTGCGAACGGTGGTGCGCTTGACGGAGACCTGCTCCTGCTGGATCTCGTCGGCACCGAGGGCCTCGGCCTCTGCCTCGTTCACGACACGGCTGCCGTCGGAGGCGATGAAGCCCTCCTTGAACTTGGCGGTCGCGGCGCGGAGGGCCTCGATCGACTCGTCGGACAGGGCCTTGCCACCGGCGATCTGCTCGTAGACGCCTGCGGCGTTGCGGTGCAGATCCTCGAGGAGCTCGGTCTCGAAGCGACGCACGTCCTCGACCGGAACCGAGTCGAAGACACCTTCGCCGGCGAGGTAGATCGACACGATCTGGTCCTCGACTGCGATGGGCGCGTACTGGTCCTGCTTGAGGAGCTCGACGAGACGCTGACCGCGCTCGAGCTGAGCCTTCGACGCGGCGTCGAGGTCGGAGGCGAAGGCGGCGAAGCCTTCGAGCTCACGGAACTGCGCGAGCTCGAGACGCAGCGAACCGGAGACCTTCTTCATGCCCTTGGTCTGGGCGGCGCCACCGACTCGGGAAACCGAGATACCGACGTTGATGGCGGGGCGGACACCCTTGTTGAACAGGTCGGACTCGAGGAAGACCTGGCCGTCGGTGATGGAGATGACGTTGGTCGGGATGTAGGCCGACACGTCGTTCGCCTTGGTCTCGATGATCGGCAGGGCCGTCAGCGAGCCGCCACCGAGCTCGTCGGAGAGCTTGGCGGAGCGCTCCAGCAGACGCGAGTGCAGGTAGAAGACGTCGCCGGGGTATGCCTCGCGGCCCGGCGGACGACGCAGCAGCAGCGAGATGGCGCGGTAGGCCTCGGCCTGCTTGGTCAGGTCGTCGAACACGATGAGGACGTGCTTGCCCTGGTACATCCAGTGCTGGCCGAGGGCCGAACCGGTGTAGGGGGCGAGCCACTTGAAGCCGGCGGAGTCGGAGGCCGGAGCCGCGACGATGGTGGTGTACTCCATCGCGCCGTTCTCCTCGAGTGCCTGCTTGACACCCGCGATGGTCGAGCCCTTCTGGCCGATCGCGACGTAGATGCAGCGGACCTGCTGCTTCGGGTCGCCGGTCTCCCAGTTCGCCTTCTGGTTCAGGATCGCGTCGATGCAGACCGCGGTCTTGCCCGTCTTGCGGTCGCCGATCACGAGCTGACGCTGGCCACGGCCGATCGGGGTCATCGCGTCGATGGCCTTGATGCCGGTCTGCAGCGGCTCCTCGACCGGCTGGCGCTCCAGCACGGTCGCGGCCTGCAGCTCGAGGGCGCGGGTCTCATCGGCTTCGATGTCGCCGAGGCCGTCGATCGGCTGACCGAGCGGGTTCACGACGCGACCGAGGAAGTTGTCGCTCACCGGCACCGACAGAACGTCGCCGGTCCGCTTGACTTCCTGGCCTTCCTCGATGGTCTGGAAGTCGCCCAGGATAACGGCACCGATCTCGGTGGCCTCGAGGTTGAGGGCCACGCCGAGGACGCCACCGGGGAACTCCAGCAGCTCGTTGGCCATCGCCGACGGCAGACCGCTGATGTGCGCGATGCCGTCACTGGTGTCGACGACCACGCCGACCTCCTCGCGGGAGGCCTCCGGGGAGTAGCTCGCGGTGTAATTGTCAATCGCGCTACGGATCTCGTCGGAGGAGATCGTCAGCTCCGCCATGTTCTTCCTGCTCTCGGTATCTGGTCTTCGAAAAGATCTATGTGTGTGTTCGGTAGTGGACTACGTGAGGCTCTTGCGCACTGCAGCGAGTCGACCCGCGGCACTACCGTCGATGACCTCGTCGCCCACCCGGACGACCAATCCACTGAGAAGCTCGGGATCGACCTCGACGTGAACCGTCACAGGCTTCCCGTAGATGCGGGTCAGGGTCGCGGTGAGCCGCTCCTCCTGCTTCGCATCGAGCGGTGCCGCACTGCGGACGTGCGCGACGGCACGGTCCCGCTGGGCCGCGGCGAGCGCCGACAACTCGTCGAACGTCTCGGCCGGCGACTTGCTCAGCCGACCGACCGCGTGGACCGCCAGCGCCTCGGTGACCGCGGTGACCTTGCCGTACAGCAGGCGCGTCAGCAGATCACGCTTGGCCGAAGCCGGGGTGCTGCGATCCGAGAGCGTCTGCTCGAGCTCCGGGTCGCCTGCCACGATGCGACCGAGGCGGAACAGTTCGTCCTCGACGGTGTCGAGCTGGTCCTGGTCCGCTGCGGCCTTCAGCAGTGCCTCACGGCCGAGCTGGACGAGCGAGTCGGTCAGGTCGGACTGTGCCGACCAGTCCTGCCCCGCTGCGGCCTTGACGGTCGCGAGGGTCTGGGCCGAAACCTTGCCGCCGAAGACCTGCTCGGCCAGCCGCTCGCGAACGGCAGCCGGGGCCGAGGCGTCGGCCAGCGCGGTCCGGAGGGCGCGCTGGCTGTCGAGCGCCTCGACCACCGAGAAGAGTTCGGAACCGGCCTGAGCCGCAGCGGCAGTCGCGGCACCCGAGCCCAGGGCGGACTGCAACGCGGAACGCGTATGAGCGAGTGCCTCACGGCTTGCTGCGTACATGGTGCTCACTTTCCGGATGCAGAGTCAGCGCTGAGGGAGTCGAGTTCGTCGAGGAACCGATCGATCGAGCCGGCACGCTTCACGTCGTCCGCGAGCGCTTCGCCGAGGATCTTCTCGGCGAGATCCACGGAGCTGCGTCCGAGATCGCTACGCAGCTCGGCCACGATCTGCTGGCGCTGGGCCTGCAGCTGGTTGTGACCGGCGGCGACGATACGGTCGCTCTCCTCTTGGGCCTGCGCCTTCATGTCGGCGATGATCTGCTGGCCCTGTGCACGGGCCTCTTCACGGATCTGCGCCGCCTCGGTGCGAGCCTCGGCGAGCTGGCTACGGTACTGCTCGAGCGCGGCCGCAGCCTCCGCCTGAGCTTCCTCTGCCTTCTTGATGCCGCCTTCGATCAGCTCCGAACGCTCGTCGAGCACCTTCTGGAACATCGGAAGCACGAACTTCCAGAAGACGAATCCGACGAGGATCAGGGCGACCAGCGACCAGACGATGTCGTATGTCGCGGGGAGAAGGGGATTGGGAGTCTCCCCTTCCTCTGCCGCGAGGATCAGGATGCTGTCAGCCATTGTGATCGTCGGATCAGAAGATGAAGCCGGCGACGATGCCGATCAGCGCGAGGGCCTCGGTGAAGGCGATACCGAGGAACATCGTGGTGCGCAGCTGGCCGGCCATCTCGGGCTGACGAGCCATGCCCTCGATCGCCTTGCCGACGACGATGCCGATGCCGATGCCGGGGCCGATGGCGGCGAGGCCGTAGCCGATGGCGCCTGCACCCGAGATCGTGGTCTCCTGGGCGAGGACGTCTGCTGCCTGAAGCGCAACGCTCATTGGTGTTCCATTCCCTTTCTTGTGGCTCGGCCCCGGGAGTCGGCAACCGAGTCAGTCTTTGTGTAGATGTGGGTCGTGCCGTTCGTCGAGCTAGTGCTCTTCGGCGTGCAGGGCCAGGTCGATGTACACCGCGGTGAGCAGCGCGAAGATGTAGGCCTGCAGGACGATCACCAGGAGCTCGAAGAAGGTGAACGCGATTCCGCCGATGAGAGAACCGATGCCGAACACCTTCATGAAGCCGTCGGAATCGAAGAAGAAGAACTGCGTGGCACTGAAGAACAGCACGAGCATGATGTGACCGGCCAGCATGTTGGCCATGAGACGAATGGTCAGCGTGAACGGCCGCAGAATGAACGTCGAGACGAACTCGATCGGGATCACCAGCACGTGGAGAGCGGGCGGCAGGTTCGGGATGACGATGCTGCTCTTGACGTAGCGGAAGAATCCGTACTTCTTGATGCCCACATAGTTGAAGACGATGTAGGCGAGTGCCGCGAGCACGATCGGCATACCGATTCGTGCGTTGGACGAGATGTTGAGGAACGGGATGACCGATGTCAGGTTCAGACCGACCACCAGGAAGAAGATGGTGACGATCACCGGGAGGAACCGGCGTCCCTGTTCCTTACCGAGGATGTCCTCGGCGATGTGGATCCGGACGAAGTCGAGCATGATCTCGGCGACGTTCTGCACGCCCCGCGGCACGATCTTCGGACTCCGCAACGCGAAGAAGAAGAACAGCGCGACGATCAGGGCGACGGCGACGCGGATGAGCATCAACCGGTCCATCTCGAAGGGGGTTCCTTCGAACAGGACTGCCGGTGGGAAAAAATCAGCTAGTGACGGCGCGTGGAATTCTCCGGCTGCCAAGGTGGTGACGCTCAGCGCTCTCTCCCGTAGTCGGCCGCAGGCATGCCGTCTGCGGTTCGATCGGACATTGACGATCCAGAAGTCGACCAGGTCGGCTCGCGTATTCGCCAGTGGTCCGAACCGCGTGAACGGTCCCGCTTCCTGCCGGTGTCGGCGACTCTCGTCGACTCGGCGGCCATTTGAACACGACCGCCTACGAAGTCACAACTGCGCACCCTCTTCGAACCCGATGCGGGCAGCGTCACTCTCGTAGAACTCACCCTACCAACTGCTCTACGACAGTGCGTAGGTGGGTTCCTACGTGGGGGGTTATGGACAAGCGGTGCTACTACCGATCGTCGTTGTCAGATCCGGAGGACGCCTGGGGATCGACGTACAGGGCGCGCTGCGAGAGCACCCCGTAGGTCTCGGCTCCCAGAACGATGACCAGGGCGAACACGATGGTGAGGACGAGCGCGTTGCGGTTGTAGAAGTCGAGCGAGTCGAGCGAGCCCATCACGACGATGGCGAGGATCAGCTTCAGCAGCCAGGTGCCGAGAAGTACGGCTCCGGCGGTCATCGCCGGCATCTTCGACGTCAGGAGAACGCCGAGTGCGGTGAAGAGGATGAACCCTCCGCCGACGGCCGCTCCGATGAGTGCACCCCACAGACCGGGCATCCCGGCGACGAGCACCGAGATCACCGACGCCACGACGGCGAGCGCGAGAAGACCGAGGGCGCCGTACCGCACGGCCGCGCGCATCGGCGCGATCGGGTCGGGCAGCGAGGGCAGGCCGTGGTCGGGTTCGGGATGATCCGGGTTCGTCACGATATCCGAGCCTAACCGACCTCTCGGGAGTGCTCCGGCGGCGTCTCCCCCGACTCGTCGTGCCGCCGCAGCGACGGCACGGCGGTCACGACGAGGGCGAACACGAGACCGCCCGCGAGGATCAACACCACCGCCCGCCGGTCGAGCAGCGAGGAACCGACGGCCCCGAAGGCCAGGATGCCGACCCACAGGTAGAGCAGCAGCACCACGCGACGGTGCGAGTGCCCGATCTGCAGCAGGCGGTGGTGGAGGTGCATCTTGTCGGGGCTGAAGGGGCTGACGCCGGCCCGGGTGCGCCGCACGATCGCGAGGAGCAGGTCGAGGATCGGGATGAACATCACGGCACCGACCAGGATCAGCGGCGAGAGCAGACCGAGCAGGTCGCGCGAACCGTAGGCACTGAGCGGGATGAGGCCCGAGGCGCTTGTGGAGATCGCGGCGAGCATGAGACCGATGAGCATGGACCCGGAGTCGCCCATGAAGATCTTGGCGGGCTGGAAGTTGTGCGGCAGGAAGCCGAGGCAGGCGCCGGCGAGGGCCGCGGCCATGAGGGCCGGCGGGTAGGCGGAGACGTCGCCGCCCTGATCGAGCAGCAGACCGACGGAGAACGCGCAGATCGCGAGTGCGGCGATGAGCCCCAGTCCGGCCGCCAGTCCGTCGAGTCCGTCGACGAAGTTCATCGCGTTGATCGTCACCGCGGCGACGGCGACGGTGATGAGGCCGCCCTGGAGCTGGTCGAGCACGAGCGTCGAGGCACTGAACGGGTCGTAGATGACGATCCAGCTCACGCCCATGATCACGAGCACGCCGGCCGCGGTGACCTGGCCGACGAACTTGGTGAGCGCGTCGAGTCCCCACCGGTCGTCGACGATGCCGACGACGACGATGATCGAGGCCGCGACGAGCGCCGCCCCCATATCCGGGGTGAATTCGAAACCCCTTGTCAGAGCAGGTAATTGCTGAGCGAACACGATTCCCGCGACGAGGCCGATGTACATGCCGACCCCACCCATCCGCGGGGTCGGGGTCACGTGCACGTCGCGGTCGCGGGGAACGGCGACCGCTCCGAACTTCAGCGCGAGGATCCGCACCACACCGGTCGCGAGGAAGGTCACCACCGCGGCGGTGAGCAGGACGAGGAGAAGCTCCCGGATGGGAACGCCGGCGCCGCGCCCGGCCTGGGCGAGCAGTACGGCGGTGGTGTCGGCTGCAGTCACGTGCTCCGTTCCTCCGCCGCTACTCCCCGCCGGACCGAAGGCGCTCGGGATCGTCGCCGAGCACCTCCGCGAGTGCTTCGGCCGTCACCGCACCCTCGCGCAGGATGCGCGGGCGGTCGCCGGTGAGGTCGACGATCGTCGATGCGACCCCGTGCTCTGCCGGGCCACCGTCGAGATAGACACTCGCCGATGCTCCGAGTTGCTCGCGCGCCTCGGTGACGTTCGTGGCCGGGGGGCGGCCGGAGACGTTGGCGCTGGAGACCGCGAGCGGACCGACCTCACGCAGCAGTTCCAGGATGACGGGGTGCAGCGGCATGCGGAGCATGACGGTGCCGCGGGTGTCCCCGAGATCCCAGGCCAGGGACGGTGCCTGGTGCACCACGAGGCTGAGCCCGCCCGGCCAGAACGCGCGGATCAACTCCCGCGCCTCGGGACGCACCGAGGCGACGAGACCGTCGATGGTCGTCCAGGAGCCGACGAGGACCGGCACCGGCATGTCGCGGCCGCGCCCCTTCGCGCGTAGCAGCGCGGTCACGGCGTCGGAGTCGAAGGCGTCGGCAGCGATGCCGTACACCGTGTCGGTGGGTACGACGACGAGTCGTCCGGCCTTGAGTACGCCGCGCGCCGCGTTGAGTCCGGCGGCGCGCGAAGCTTCGTTGTTGCAGTCGTACACGGTGCTCACGCGCTCATCCTTCCACTTCGGCCGCAATCGGCACCGGACGGGTCCTGCCCGTCAGCCGTCCGCCGCAGACCGTACCGACTTCATGCGGTCGGCCTCCACCGCCGTAGGAACACGGTGCGCAGTCACGAAGCGGGCCTTCCCGGCGAGGTCGGGGTGCCGCACGACGTCGCCGAACACCCGACGCTGCTCGAACAGTTCGGCGACCAGCAGGCTGTGCGTGTCGTCGTGCTCGACCGCTGCCGCTCCCCCGATCCGCAGCCACCGCGCAATGTTGGAAACCATGGGCCGGATGACGGACAGTCCGTCCGCTCCCCCGAAGAGCGCCGAGTGCGGATCGTGTTCGACCACCTCGGGTTCGAGGTCGGCCCCTTCCGGGATGTAGGGCGGGTTGGCGACCACCAGGTCGACGCTGCCTTCGAGGTTGGTGAGCAGCATGCGGTCGGTGACATCGCCCTGGTACAGCCGGATCGGGGTGTCCCCTTCCTCCGCGCGGGTCTCGGCATTGCGTCGCGCCCAGGCGAGGGCCTTCGCCTCGACTTCGACGGCGTGGACCTCGGCGTCGGGACGCGCATGCGCGATCGCCAGCGCCAGCGCGCCGGATCCGGTGCACAGGTCGAGGACGACCGGGTTGCGGTTGCCGTGGCGTTCGAGGAAGGCCAGCGCCCACCCGAGCAGCAGTTCCGTCTCGGGTCGCGGGACGAACACCCCCGGCCCCACTGCCAGGTCGATCTCCCCCATCGGCGAGGTGCCGGTGATGTACTGCAGCGGAATCCGCTTCGCCCGCTGTTCGACCATCGAGCGGTAGGCGTCGATGGTCGTCGCATCGACGAGCGGGACCAGACCGAGTCGCCCACGCTCGATGCCGAGCAGGTGCGCTGCGAGAAGTTCGGCGTCGACCCGAGGACTCGGGACTCCGGCTTCCTCGAGGACCGATGCCGCTTCGATGATGGCCAGGCGCAGAGGTTGACGGCTCACGCCTTACAGCGTGCCACGACCTCGGACCTGCACTACGCCGAGGTAGCCCTCGCATTGCACGCAGAACACCCGAACCGGACATCGAGGGTGTTTCCGACAACGTGATTGACGGCACGGCGGGGTGGGCACCCGAACGAGGACCGATACCTTCCGGTCGGTTTCATCGACAGAAAGGGATTGCTCCATGAAGACGCGGACTGTGCGTGGAATCACCGTTCTTGCCGCTGCGGGTGCGACCGCATTCGCGGCCCCTGCTCTCGCGAGTGCCGAGCCCATCGACTTCCAGCCGATCCCCATCGGATGCCCGGCGGGTATCGGCGTGGTCGACACGGAGACCGCTCTCGCCGAGGAGGACGCGGCGCCCGGCCAGATCGAGTACGAGATCGAGCAGGAGGGCAGCGGCGGAGGCCAGATCAGCTGGGTGAACCTGAGGACGCTGCAGCTGGGTGGCGGCGTTCTTCCGGAAGTGGCCGAGGGCGAGGAGCCTGCGGCCGCCCTCCAGACCGGTGAAGGACTCGTCGTCAGCGCAGTCTGGGGCGCCCATCAGAACGCCGAGGGCCAGGGTTGCTTCCTGCTTCCGGGCGTCGATCTCACCAATGTTCCGCCGGCAGCGGCACCCGACGAGGACGAGAACACCGACCCGACGGTGGAGTAGAGCCCCGCTCCCCTGTCAGAGCCCGGTTCGCGGTTACTCCGCCGCGAGCCGGGCTTCTCTGTCCGCAGCGCCCAGGGCGTCGAGCAGCGCGTCGAGTTCGCCGTCGAGCACCGCGTCGAGGTTGTGGGACTTGAAACCGATGCGGTGATCGGTGATCCGGTTCTCGGGGAAGTTGTAGGTGCGGATGCGCTCCGAGCGGTCGACGGTCCGGACCTGGCTGGCGCGACCCGCCGACGCCTCGGCCTCGGCCGCCTCTTCGGCCGCCGCCTGCAGGCGCGCCGCGAGGACCTGCATCGCGCGGGCCTTGTTCTGCAGCTGCGAGCGTTCGTTCTGGCAGGTCACCACGATGCCGGTGGGAAGGTGCGTGATGCGCACGGCAGAGTCGGTGGTGTTGACGCCCTGACCGCCCTTGCCGGACGACCGGTAGACGTCGATGCGCAGGTCGCTCTCGTCGATCTGCACCTGCTCGACCTCGTCGGGCTCGGGGTAGACGAAGACGCCCGCCGCGGAGGTGTGCACGCGTCCCTGCGACTCGGTGACGGGCACACGCTGGACGCGGTGCACGCCGCCCTCGAACTTCAGACGGGACCACACGCCGTCGCGCACGTCGGTCCGCGACTTGATCGACAGCGTGACGTCCTTGTAGCCGCCGAGATCGGAGTAGGTGGCACCGAGGACCTCGACGCGCCAACCGGCACGTTCGGCGTAGCGCGTGTACATCCGGGTGAGATCGCCGGCGAACAGGGCGGATTCCTCGCCGCCCTCACCGGACTTGACCTCGAGGACCACGTCGTCGCCGTCGTGCGGGTCGCGCGGGGCGAGCAGGTCGGTGAGCGAGCGGTCGAGCTCGGCGACCTGCGCCTCGAGGTCGTCGACCTCGGACGCGAACGACGAGTCGTCGGCGGCGAGTTCGCGCGCCGCCCCGAGGTCCTCGCGGGCCTGCTTCAGAGCGTTGTAGGTCGACATCACGGGGGCGAGTTCGGCGAACCGCTTACCCACCCGACGCGCTGCAGCAGGATCGTCGTGCAGCGACGGGTCGGACAGCTGCTGCTCCAGACCCGCGTGTTCGGCCAGGATGTCGTCGATGGCCGACGGCTTGGTCTGCCCCGCCATGAGTGTGCTCCGCTCTGATTTCGATCCTTGCAATGAAAAAGCCGACGCCCGGCCTGCACGAGGGCAGTACCGGGCGTCGGCGTGACAGCTAGCTGTCGGAAGCGGCCTTCTTCGGCGCACGCTTGCCGTAGCGAGCCTCGAAGCGCGCGACGCGTCCACCGGTGTCGAGGATCTTCTGCTTGCCGGTGTAGAACGGGTGGCAGTTGGAGCAGACTTCGACGTTGATACGTCCCGACTCCTTGGTGCTGCGCGTCTCGAACGTGTTACCGCAACCGCAGACGACGGTCGTCGTCACGTAGTTGGGGTGGATTCCTGCCTTCATGGTGTCCCTTTCATGGCCGCCGGGTCGCCTTCGCGGGTCGAAGACGTGAACCGGAGCCGGACTGAGCCTGTCGATTATGCCAAACGTAGGGCCCCGGGAAGAAATTCCCCGGGGCGCCGACGTCAGTCGTCGAGTGCCCCCGGTGCGGTCTTCGCCACATTCATGAGGAACTCGATGTTCGTCTTGGACTTCTTGAGCCGGTCGATGAGCAGATCGATCGCCTGGTGCGAATCGAGGCCCGAAAGCACGCGGCGGAGCTTGTGCACCACGGCGAACTCGTCGGGGCTCATGAGCAGTTCGTCCTTGCGGGTACCGGAGGGGTTGACGTCGACCGCCGGGAACACGCGCCGCTCGGCGATCTTCCGGTCGAGCTTGAGCTCGGCGTTACCCGTGCCCTTGAACTCCTCGAAGATCACGGTGTCGCCGGTGGAACCGGTCTCGACCATCGCGGTGGCGATGATCGTGAGCGATCCGCCGTTCTCGATGTTGCGGGCAGCACCGAGGAAACGCTTCGGCGGGTACAGCGCGGTCGAGTCGACACCACCGGAGAGGATGCGTCCGGATGCCGGCGACGAGTTGTTGTACGCGCGGCCGAGACGGGTGATGGAGTCGAGGAGCACCACGACGTCCTGGCCCATCTCCACGAGACGCTTCGCACGCTCGATGGCGAGCTCGGCGACCGAGGTGTGATCCGACGGCGGCCGGTCGAAGGTCGAGGCGATGACCTCGCCCTTCACCGAACGCTGCATGTCGGTGACCTCTTCGGGACGCTCGTCGACGAGCACGACCATCAGGTAGCACTCGGGGTTGTTGACGGCGATCGCGTTCGCGATGTCCTGGAGGACGGTGGTCTTACCGGCCTTCGGCGGCGACACGATGAGTGCGCGCTGACCCTTACCGATCGGCATGACCAGGTCGATCACGCGCGTGGTGAGGATGTTCGGCTGGGTCTCGAGGCGCAGTCGCTGGTTGGGGTACAGCGGCGTGAGCTTGTTGAACTCGGGGCGGCGCTTGGCCGAGTCGACCTCGCGGCCGTTGACGGTGTCGAGGCGGACCAGCGGGTTGAACTTCTGACGCTGGTTGCCCTGCTCACCCTCGCGGGGAACCCGCACGGCGCCGGTGATGGCGTCGCCGCGGCGCAGGCCGTTCTTGCGCACCATGTTCATCGAGACGTACACGTCGTTCGGGCCGGCGAGGTAGCCGGAGGTGCGGACGAACGCGTAGTTGTCGAGGACGTCGAGGATGCCGGCGACCGGCTGCAGGACGTCGTCCTCGCGGATCTCGGGCTCGCGCGAGTCCGAACCGCTCTCGCCACGGTCGCGTCCACGACGACGCTCACGGAAGCGACGACCCCGGCGACCGCGGCCGCCTTCCTCGTCGTCTCCCCCACGGTTGTCCTGGCCCTGGCGCGGACCCTGGTTACCGCCGTCGCGATCGCCGGCGTCCTGGTTGCGATCACCCTGGTTGCGGTCGCGGCGCGAGGAGCCGTCGCCGGAGTTGCGGTCCTGGCCACGCTCGCGCTGCGAGTCGCGATCCTGGCTCTTCTCGCGCTGCGAGTCGCGATCCTGACGGCCGTCCTCGGACGCGTCGGCGCCCTCGGCCTGCTGGCTCTGGTCGGCGTTGTCGCCACCGCGGCGTCCGCGACGGCCACGGCCGCGACGGTTCCCGTCGGATTCGTTGTCGCCGCTGGAGGTCTGGCCGCCCTGCGGCTTCTCCTGCGAGCCCTCGTCGCCGGACTTCACGTCGGCCTTCTGCTCGGCCGGCTCGGCATCGGCCTTCTGCTCGGGTGCGGCGGTCTCGTCGGCGGCGGCACGGCCACGGCGACCGCGGGTGCCACGCGAGGGCGCTCCCTCGGGCTTGTCGGCCGTCTCGGTCTTCGCTGCTGCTTCGGCCTTCTCGGGGGCAGCAATCTTCTCGGCTGCAGGCTGCTCGGCAGGTGCGGCGCCGCCGCCTCCCTGCTTCTCCTTGATCGCAGCGATGAGATCACCCTTGCGCATCCCGGAGGTGCCCTTGATTCCGAGCTCGGCGGCAAGAGTCCGCAACTCGGCAAGCACCATGCCCGAAAGGCCTGCTCCGCGGCGACCGCGCGTGGTCGTCCGGCTACCGGCCTCGGGAATGTCGAGAGCAGGTGTAGTGATCAGGTCCGTATCTGTCACGGAGATCCTTCCTTCCCTCGCTCGCTCCATGCGCAGCAGAGGGTTCGTCCCGCAGATCAGTTCGTCCACTGAGCTGGGATTTGCCGTACGAGTTCAGGGAAAACGAACGGTCGGCACGTCCGCCACCACACCGAAATCCGGTAGGTGCGGTCTGTCCCCCTCCCGGATCCGGGAGCAGGTGAGGATCGATCCAGGCTCGACGCCCCGATGGAGCTGGAGTGATTGCCCTGGAGAATCCGGCGACTGATACGCACGACGTGCGGACACCCCACAGAATAGCGACGATCTGTACGTAGAGCAAGAATCGCCGTGCCGGATGGGACGTGTGTGTTGCACCACCCGTCGACCCCCATCCGGCACCATCCGTCGGTTCCCCAGCACCGCGCGTCGACTCAGTCGACCTGGACGCCCTCGGCGATCTCGAGGTCGAGCACCGTCAGTTCGTCGGCCTCGGCGGCGGCCCGCAGCTCGTCGGGCAACGCGGAGGTCGTGAGCGCGAGCACCGTCGGCCCGGCACCCGAGACAATGGCGGGGATGCCCGCCTCGCGCAGTGCGGCCACCCATTTGGTGGTGAGCGGCAGTGCGGGTGCCCGCTGGGCCTGGTGGAGCAGATCCTGCGTTGCCGGCATCAGCAGCTCGGGTCGCTCGGTGAGCGCGACGACCGCGAGAGCCGCTCGGCTGACGTTGAACGCCGCGTCCCGATGTGGGACGAGTTCGGGCAGCAGGCCCCGGGTGTGGGCCGTGGACGAACGGACCGACGGGACGAAGGCGTATGCCTTGATGTCCGGGTGCACACGCAGGTTCACCGCGCGGTAGGTCCGCTGTTCGGAGTCGACTTCGGCCTCGGTCCACGACACCACTGCCCCACCGAGGACGCTCGCGGAGGCGTTGTCGGGATGGCCCTCGAACTCGGAGGCGAGCTGCACGAGCTGCTCGTCGTCGAGGACGCGCTCGGGAGCGATCTTGCGGACGAGCCCGTTGGCCGCTGCCAGCCCTCCCACCGCCGCCGAGGCGGAGGATCCCAGGCCACGCGAGTGCGGGATGACGTTGTGGCACACGACGTCCAGTCCGTCCGCCCACACACCGGCGGCCTCGAGCCCGCGCTCGACGGCACGGACCACGAGGTGCGAGGGTCCCCACGGAACCTCCTGGGCGCCTTCCCCCTCCACCTTCACGTCGAGCCCGGAAGCCGTTGTGGTGACGGTGATCTCGTCGTACAGACCGAGGGCGAGACCCAGGCAGTCGAAGCCGGGGCCGAGATTCGCGCTCGAAGCGGGAACCCGTGCCGTCACCGAAAGCCCCACGGGCAACGTCTGCGTCATGTCCTGATTCCCAACGGAGGAAGGCGTGGCGGTCAACTCAGGCCAACTCGAGCGCGGAGGCGACCGCGACCGGGTCGACCGGGATGGGCTCGACCACGGGCACGTCGCGCAGGGCCGTATCGGGGTCCTTGAGACCGTTGCCGGTCACGGTGCACACGACCTTCAGGCCCCGCTCGAGCCAGCCTTCCTTGCTCGCGGCGAGCAGACCTGCGATGGAGGCGGCCGAGGCCGGCTCGACGAAGATCGACTCGGACTTCGCGAGCAGCCGGTACGCCTCGAGGATCTCCTCGTCGGTCGCCGCACGGAATGCGCCGTTCGACTCCTCCTTGGCGGCGACCGCGCCGTTCCACGATGCGGGAGCGCCGATGCGGATGGCGGTCGCGATGGTCTCGGGATCCTTCACCGGATGGCCGAGGACGAGCGGCGCGGCACCAGCGGCCTGGACGCCGAGCATGCGCGGGCGGCGCGTGCTGAGGCCGTCGGCGGCGTACTCGCTGTAGCCCTTCCAGTAGGCGGTGATGTTGCCGGCATTGCCGACGGGCAGCACATGCACGTCGGGGGCGTCGCCGAGCGCGTCGACGATCTCGAAGGCGGCAGTCTTCTGGCCCTCGATACGCACCGGGTTCACGGAGTTGACCAGACCGATGGTGGAGAACTCCGCGGTGGTCTTGCGTGCCAGTTCCAGACAGTCGTCGAAGTTGCCCTCGACCTGCACGATCTTCGCGCCGTGCATGACGGCCTGGGCGAGCTTGCCCATCGCGATCTTGCCCTGCGGGACGAGAACCGCGCAGCCGATGCCGGCGCGCGCGGCGTAGGCGGCGGCCGAGGCCGAGGTGTTGCCGGTGGACGCGCACAGCACCGCCTGCTTGCCGGTCGCGAGGGCCTCGGTGACCGCCATGGTCATACCGCGGTCCTTGAACGAGCCGGTGGGGTTGAGACCCTCGACCTTGACATGCACCTCGCAGCCGGTGATCTCCGACAGGCGCGGAGCCGGGAGCAGCGGCGTGCCACCCTCGCGCAGCGTGACCGTCTTCCAGTCGTCACCGATCGGCAGGCGCGAACGGTACGCCTCGATCAGGCCCGGCCACGGCGTGTGTACGGGGGTGGTGTTCTTCTCGGCCGCGCTCATTCGGCGGATCCCTCCAGTCTCAGGACGCTGGTCACAGCGATCACGGATTCGAGTTTGTCGAGCGCTGCGACGGTATCCGCCAGCGCACGGTCGGTGGCTTGATGGGTGAGTACCACCAGACGGGCAGCGTCGCCCGCGCCTTCCTGGCGGACCGCTGCGATGCTCACGCCCCGCGTGGCGAACTCGGCGGCGACCGCGGAGAGCACGCCGGCGCGGTCGGCGACCTTCAGATTGACGTAGTAGCGGGTGAGGATGTCACTCATGGGCGCGATTTCCAGCTGCGCGTACTTCGATTCACGCGGACCACGACCGCCCTGCACCCGATTGCGGGCGGCCATCACGAGATCGCCCATCACGGCGGAGGCGGTGGGGGCGCCACCGGCACCCTGGCCGTAGAACATGAGCCGACCCGAGGACTCCGCTTCGACGACGACGGCGTTGAACGCACCGTTGACCGAGGCCAGCGGGTGCTCGCGGGGCACGAGGGCCGGGTAGACCCGGGCGGACACGCGGTCCTTGCCGTCGACGGACGGGACGCGCTCGCACAGCGCGAGCAGCTTGATCGTGCAGTTGAGCGCGCGCGCCGAGGTGAGGTCGGCGGCGGTGATCGAGGAGATGCCCTCGCGGTAGACGTCGGCGGCCGTCACGCGGGTGTGGAAGGCGATCGACGCGAGGATCGCCGCCTTCGAGGCGGCGTCGAAGCCTTCGACGTCGGCGGTGGGATCGGCCTCGGCGTATCCGAGGCGGCCCGCCTCGGCGAGCGTCTCGCCGTAGTCGGCGCCCGTCTCGTCCATGGCCGAGAGGATGTAGTTCGTGGTGCCGTTGACGATGCCGACGACCCGGTTGACCTTGTCGCCCGCGAGCGACTGGGTAAGCGGGCGGATCACCGGGATCGCGCCGGCCACGGACGCCTCGAAGTACAGGTCGACGTTGCGGGCCTCGGCCACCTCGGCCAGTTCGCCGGTGTAGGCGGCGAGCAGTGCCTTGTTGGCGGTGACGACGGACTTGCCGGCGTCGAGCGCCGTGCGCACGAGCTTGCGGGGCAGTTCGATGCCACCGATGAGCTCGACGACGATGTCGACGTCGTCGCGGCGGATCAGCGCCTCGGCGTTCGTCGTGACCAGTTCCGCGGGAAGACCCCGGTCGCGGGCGGCGTCGCGCACGGCGACGCCCCTCAGCTCGAGGGGGGCACCGATGCGCGCCTCGAGATCCGCGGCGTCCTCGCGGATGATCCGCGCGACCTCGGCACCGACGGTGCCATGTCCGAGAACCGCCACACCCACCGGACGCCGGCCCGAAGCATCGGTCGCCGTTACACTGGTCACTCCGAAACCTCCAAGTTGAGCAGATCTTCGAGGGTCTCGCGGCGCAGCAGAACGCGCGAGACGCCGTCCTTGACCGCCACGACGGCGGGGCGAGGAAGCAGGTTGTACCTGCTCGACATCGAGTAGCAGTATGCACCCGTCGCCGCGACCGCCAGTAAATCACCGGCTGCGACGTCTGCGGGCATCCAAGCGTCGCGGATGACGATGTCGCCGCTCTCGCAGTGCTTGCCGACGACGCGCGAGACCACCGGCTCGGCGTCGCTCACGCGGGAGACGAGGCGCGACTCGTACTCCGCCTGGTACAGCGATGTGCGGATGTTGTCGCTCATGCCGCCGTCGACGCTGATGTAGCGGCGGACGTGCCCGGAACCGACCTCGACGTCCTTGAGGGTTCCCACCTCGTAGAGCGTCACTGTGCCCGGTCCGGCGATGGCGCGGCCCGGTTCGACCGCGAGGGTCGGGGCCGGCAGCCCGGCGAGCGCGGACTCGGTGCGGACGATGTCGCCCAGCTTCGCCGCGAGGTCGGCGACCGGCGGCGGGTCGTCGCTCGGCACGTACGAGATGCCCAGACCACCGCCGAGATCGACGATGTTCATCTGCGAGGTCTTGTCGACACCGAACTCGGCGACGATGTCGCGCAGCAGGCCGATGACGCGGTGGGCGGCCAGTTCGAAGCCGTCGACATCGAAGATCTGCGAGCCGATGTGGCTGTGCAGGCCGACGAGGCGGAGATTGTCGGCCGCGAAGACGCGGCGCACGGCCTGCATGGCGTTGCCACCGGCGAGCGAGAGCCCGAACTTCTGGTCCTCGTGCGCGGTGGAGATGAACTCGTGGGTGTGGGCCTCGACGCCCACGGTCACGCGGATGAGCACGTCCTGGACGACACCGGCCTCACCGGCGACCGCGTCGAGCCGGTCGATTTCGGTGAGCGAGTCGAGCACGATGTGCCCGACCCCGGCGGTCACGGCGGCCTGCAGTTCGCGGACGGACTTGTTGTTGCCGTGCATCGCGATCTTCCCGGCGGGGAATCCGGCGTGCAGGGCCACGGCGAGCTCACCGCCGGACGCGACGTCGAGCGAGAGCCCTTCCTGATGAACCCACCGTGCGATCTCGCTGCACAGGAACGCCTTCGACGCGTAGTGCACCTTCGCCGACGGGCCGAAGGCCTCGGCGATCTCCCGGCAGCGGGAGCGGAAGTCGTCTTCGTCGACGACGAACAGCGGGGTGCCGTACTTCTCGGCGAGCTCGGTCACCGGGATACCGGCGATGCGCATGACGCCGTCCTCGCCGCGCGCGGCATTGCGGGGCCAAACGTGCGGGGCCAGCGCGTTGAGCGCCGTGGTGTCGGCCGGGCGCTCGGGCAGGTTGGGGGCGTGCGGGATCTGGGCGTGACGCGGTCCCGCGGGGTGCGCGTTCACATCCGCTCCGGGGCGGTGACGCCGAGCAGGCCGAGGCCGTTGGCGAGGACCTGGCGTGCGGCCGCGCACAACGCGAGTCGCGCGGTGTGCAGCGGTCCGGCCTCCTCGTCGCCCTGCGGCAGGATCCGGCAGGCGTCGTAGAAGCGGTGGTAGGTGCCCGCGAGTTCCTCGAGATAGCGGGCGACGCGGTGCGGTTCGCGCAGTTCGGCCGCCTTTGCCAGCACCCGGGGGTACTCGCCGAGGGTGCGGATGAGGTCGCCCTCGCGCTCGTGGGTGAGTAGCGAGAAGTCGGCGCCCTCGGCGGTCAGGCCGAGATCGGCGGCGTTGCGCGCGATCGACGACAGTCGTGCGTGGGCGTACTGGACGTAGTAGACCGGGTTCTCGTTCGTGGTGCTCGCCCACAGCTCGAGGTCGATGTCGATGCTCTGGTCCACCGAGGAACGCACGAGCGAGTAGCGGGCGGCGTCGACGCCGATCGCCTCGACGAGGTCGTCGAGGGTGATCACGGTGCCGGCCCGCTTGCTCATCCTCACGGCCTCGCCGCCCCGGACGAGGTTGACCATCTGGCCGATCATCACCTCGACGGTGTCGGGGTCGTCGCCGAACGCCGCCGCGGCGGCCTTCAGACGCGCGATGTAGCCGTGGTGGTCGGCACCGAGCATGTAGATGCACAGGTCGAAGCCGCGCGAGCGCTTGTCCTGGAAGTAGGCGATGTCGCCGGCGATGTAGGCGGCGTTGCCGTCGGACTTGATGACGACACGGTCCTTGTCGTCGCCGTAATCGGTGCTCTTGAGCCACCACGCGCCGTCGTCGAAGTACAGATTGCCCGACGCCTTCAGGGTCTCGACGGCCTTCTCGACGGCTCCGCTCTCGAAGAGGGAGTTCTCGTGGAAGTACACGTCGAAGTCGACGCCGAACTCGTGGAGGGTGCGCTTGATGTGCGCGAACATCAGGTCCACGCCGATCGAGCGGAACGTCTCGTGCCGCTCGTCCTCGGGGAGCTCGAGGGCGTCGGGGCGCTGCTCGAGCACGGAGGAGGCGATGTCGACGATGTACGCGCCGGCGTAGCCGTCCTCGGGGGCGGGCTGTCCGAGTGCGGAGGCGATGAGCGACCGGGTGAAGCGGTCGATCTGCGCGCCGTGGTCGTTGAAGTAGTACTCGCGGGTGACCTCGCCACCCTGGGCGGTGAGGATTCGTCCGAGCGCGTCGCCGACCGCGGCCCAGCGGGTGCCACCGAGGTGGATCGGGCCGGTGGGGTTGGCGGAGACGAACTCGAGGTTGATCCTCGTGTTCGCGAGGTCGCTGCCGGTGCCGTAGGCGGCGCCCTCGGCGAGCACCTTCGCCACGATCGCTCCCTGGGCGTCGGCGGCGAGCCGGATGTTGAGGAAGCCGGGGCCCGCGACCTCGGCGGAGTCGATGCCGTCGGCGGCGGTCAAGGCTTCGGCGAGCCAGGTGGCGAGTTCGCGGGGATTGACGCCGACCTTCTTCGCAACCTGCATCGCGACGTTGGTCGCGTAGTCGCCGTGCTCCGGATTGCGCGGGCGCTCGACGGTGAGGGTCTCGGGAAGAACGGACGCGTCGAGACCACGGTCGGTGAGGACACCGGCGGCGGTTCCGCGGAGCAGCTGAGCAAGGTCGGAGGGAGTCACAGGTGTCCATCCTATTGGCTGGTCGATCGCGGCGCCGACGCTCCCCCTACCGGCAGGTCCGGGCACCGCGCGAGAGCACGCCCGTAGAGTTGTGGGTGTTTGTGCGCCCGATGGGCGCGCGTCCGCCTGTCCACCCGTCGAAAGAGCACACAGCGATGCCCAGCGGTTCGGTTAGTGGCGGCTCCGGTAACAAGAAGACCGGAGCCAAGTCGTCGAAGGCCATTCAGGCCGCCAAGAAGAAGAGCGGCGGCGCTCGCGGGGTCCCCGCGCAGCGTCAGATCCCGTGGTTGACGATCGGCGGCGTGGCCCTGGTCGTCGTGCTGGTCGCCGTGATCGCTGTGAGCCTGATCCCGAAGTATCAGAACCAGCAGGAGATGTCGGCGTGGACGCCGTCGGAGTCCAACCAGGACCCGTCGGACGACATCGAGGGCGTGCTGAAGATGGAGTACCCGGCCGGTGTGCACGTCGCGCCGGGCCAGCGCGTCGCGTACGACCAGTCGCCGCCGTTCGGTGGCCCTCACGACTCCGTCTGGGCGACCTGCACCGGAACGGTCTACGAGCAGCCTGTGCGGAACGAGAACATGGTGCATTCGCTCGAGCACGGCGCCGTGTGGGTGGCATACAACCCCGATCTGCTCGACGACGCCGCGGTCGACACGCTCCGCGCGAAGGTCGACGGCCGCACCTACATGGTGATGTCACCGTATCCGGGACTCGAGGCTCCCGTCTCACTGCAGTCGTGGGGTCACCGGCTCGAGGTCGACAGCGTCGACGACGAGCGCATCGACCAGTTCATCAGCGCGCTGCGCCTGAACCAGTACACCTACCCCGAGGTGGGTGCGAGCTGCTCGACGATCCCCGGTTCGTTCGATCCGGCGAACCCGCCGGCCTTCGACGCCTCCGAGCCCGGCCCCGACGCGGTGCCGATGAACGCGGAGACCGCGGGCGACATGCAGCAGGCACCGGCCGGGAGCTGACGATGAGCGAGACCTCCTCGGACATCTCCACCCCCGAGCGCGGTGGGCACAACCGGCTGCTGCTGGTGCTGCTCACCGTCGCTGCGGTCACCGTCGGTTTCCTCGCGGGGTTCCTGTCCCGGATCCCCTTCGAGGACTCCGCGCAGGCGGCGCCGGAGGCCGGCTCGGTGGACGTCGGATTCGCGCAGGACATGATCGTGCACCACGACCAGGGCGTCGAGATGGCCGCCGTGGTGGTCTCCAACTCGGAGGACGATCGGATCCGCAACATCGCGTACGACATCCTCACCACCCAGCAGAACCAGATCGGTCAGATGCAGGGCTGGTTGTCGCTGTGGGGACAGCCGGCGCTGCCGACGGGCGAGTACATGGAGTGGATGACCGAGACGGAGACGGGTCACGGACACGGTGATCACGGTGCGACCGCCGAGTCCGAGGATTCGGACGGCTCGCACCTGATGCCGGGGATGGCGACCTCCGAGGATCTCGCGAATCTCCGGGCCGCTCGCGGTCCCGAACTGGACGTGCTCTTCCTTCAGCTGATGCTGCGCCACCACGAGGGTGGTCTGCCGATGATGGAGTACGGCGAGCAGTACGCGAGCACCTCGGCAGTGCGCAATCTGGCGGGCACGATGGTCGCGACGCAGCAGGGTGAGTCGGACCTGATGAGGTCGCTGCTCGCCGAGCGCGGCGCCGAACCGCTGCCCCTCAACTGAGTCTTCGCGCGGGCGAACCCCGACTTCGGGCCGAAAACCGGCTCTGACCTGGCGATGTGGAGTTGAGCGTTCGATGCGCTAGGCTAACTCCCGCACCTCCGGTCATCCGGTGGTCCGGATGCCCTCGTAGCTCAGGGGATAGAGCGCTTGCCTCCGGAGCAAGAAGTCGCAGGTTCGAATCCTGCCGAGGGCACCACGAAGGCTCCGCTTCTCATGAAGCGGGGCCTTCAGGTGTTCCAGGGCCTTCGGTGTCCCAGAGGCCGGTCAGTTTCCGGTGGTGAAGGGTGTGGGATCGAAGTAGTCGCGGCAGGCCGCGATCTTCCCGTCGACGATCTCGAAGACGCCTGTGACGGGCAGCTCGATCGTCCGGCCGTTCATCGTGAACACATCGGTGCGTTCGTTGAGCACGACGTTGCCGGAGACCGCCTGGTGGTGGATGCGGTAGTCGATGGCCCCGAAGGACGTCACGAAGCCCACGATGTACTTCTCGATCGCCGCGCGGCCGCGGATCGGTTCCATCGGGATGTTGTGGAAGACCGCATCCTCGGCGAAGAAGGCCGCGAGCTCGGCAGGATCGGGATCGGCCCAGCGACGGCAGAACTCGGTGACCAGCTCGTCGGGGCTCATCGGGTCTGCACGCGCGCGAAGCGGGCGGGTTCCGTACCGGGCACGCGACGGACCCGTCCCCGCTCGATGAGCTGCCTGACGTGCGCCGAGCCCTCTGCGAGCGCCATCCGCTTGCCGTGCAAGGGAGTCTCGTCCCACGGCCGGTACCAGCGCATGCGGGCGGTGGCCTCCCACAGCGTGAGTTCCTCGTCGCCGAACGCGTCGTAGAGATCGTCGAGGCGCTGGTCGTGATGGGCGATCAATTCGCCGACGCGGTGCGGCAGGTCGTCGATCTGCTGCCGGTGCGCGGGCAGTGCGCGTCGCACGGGCAGGCCGGCGACCGCGCGCAGCGAGTCGAGGTACTCCCCCAGCGCGTCGCGTTGCGGCAGAGGGAAATCGAACTCGCCGACGTGCGGGGTCGTGGTCGCGAGGACGTGGTCGCCGCTGAACAGCACGCCGTGTTCCTCGAGCAGGAAACACGCGTGGCCCGCGGTGTGGCCGGGGGTCAGCACGGTGCGCAGGGATCGTCCCGTCAGCGGGATCGTCTCGTCGGCACCGAGTTTGCGGTCGGGCAGCGCGTCGGGACGGCCGACCGCCGGTACGAGGGTGGCCAGCGACTCCTCGATCGCGTCCTCGGGTGCCCCTGCGCGGCGCAGCAGTTCGGCTTCCTGGGGACGGCGATCGTCGTCGGAGAGCATGACCTCGAGGTGGGCGAAGTCGGCCTCGTTCATCGCGACCCAGCACCCGGAGGCCTCCCGGATGCGTCCGGTGAGCCCGACGTGGTCGGGATGGAAGTGGGTGACCACCACGCCCTCGACGTCGGTGACCGACAGGCCCGCGGTGGCCAGGCCGTCCTGCAGCGCCGCCCACGACCGGTCGTCGTTCCAGCCGACGTCGACGAGGACGACGCCACGCGGGGATTCCATCACGTAGACCTGGGTGTCGCCGACCGGCAGGTCCGCCACCGGGACGGGAACGACGTGGATGCCGTCCCCGATATCACGCGCTTCGGCCATGGTGATGCCTCTCGATCATGGTGACTTTCGTTCGAAAGCTACAACAATGAATTCAACTATTGCCCTGCGCGGGCTCGATGATCGCCACGATCGATCGGATCTCCCCCGCCGGGATGTCGAAGTGCTCGGTCACGGCGACCGACGTCTCGGCGCCCGGACCTGCTGCGATGTCCAGGACGAACCGCGCGACGACACTGTGGTGCCATTCGCGGAACTGCAGGTCGCGGACGCGGCGGATGGGCCGGTATTCCGGGCCGTTCTCGAGGCGGTCGCGGATCTCGATGCCGCTGTCGCCGGTGCGTTCCCCGTTCTCGACCCGCCAGGCGTCCTCGGCGAGCCGGACGTGGGACGCGTCGTGGCTGACCAGGGATCGGATGTATGCGCGTGCCATCGCGGCGCGGGGGCTGTCGGTCGGCCCGGTGGCGTGCGCGGCCAGCGCGGACATCACCTCCGGTGCCCAGTCTGCGCGGCAGATCACGAGGTCGGGCAGATACGGGTGCGGCCGGTTGTATTCGAGTTCGCTGCCGTCGATCCGCGCGCAGTGCAGACCCGCAGCGCGCGCGACCGCGACCGGCGCCGCCGAATCCCACTCCCACTGACCTCCGGCGTGGATGTAGGCGTCGGCCTCCCCGCGGACCACCGCCATGGCCTTGGCACCGGCCGACCCCATCCGGATCAGATCGGCACCGAGATCGCGGGCCAGATCGAAGACGAAGGCGGGCGGCCTGCTCCCGCTGATGACGATGCGGGGGCGACGGCGGGCCGGCCGCGGCGCCGGGACCGGATCTGCGGTGCTGTGGACGACACCGATCGCCGGTTGCGCGACCGCGGCGGCGGTGAGCCCTCGTCCTGCCTCCCAGAGCGCGATGTGGACCGCCCAGTCGACATGGTCGGGCATCCCGTACTCCTTCGACCCGTCGAGCGGGTCGATGATCCAGACGCGGTCGGCGCCGACCCGGGCCGGATCGTCCGCGGATTCCTCCGAGAGCACCGCGTCGCCGGGCCGCGCGGTCGCCAGCCGTTCGAGGATGTAGGTGTTGGCGGCGTGGTCGCCGCGCCGGCCCAGCTCGCGCCCGGTAAGGGCATCCGATTCGATGGCGCGGACCGTGAGCAGCAGTTCACCTGCGCCGGAAGTCGTCTCGGCCGCGAGCCGAGCGTCGTCGCTGTTGTCGTGCGTCATGGCCTC
Source organism: Rhodococcus sp. 852002-51564_SCH6189132-a (assembly GCF_001665495.1). Taxonomy (NCBI): domain Bacteria; kingdom Bacillati; phylum Actinomycetota; class Actinomycetes; order Mycobacteriales; family Nocardiaceae; genus Rhodococcus; species Rhodococcus sp. 852002-51564_SCH6189132-a. The sequence continues at coordinate 7,691 of NZ_LZMJ01000016.1, read as the reverse complement.
AACAATTCCACGACGAGGCCCGCCTGCACGGCAGGCGTGCCGTCGTGGGGGCGCACGACCAGCTCGGGATCGGACGGTGGTTCGTAGGGATCATCGACGCCGGTGAAACCGGTGATCTCACCGGCACGTGCCCGCGCGTACATGCCCTTCGGGTCGCGGGCCTCGCAGTCGGCGAGCGGCGTATCGACGAAGACCTCGACGAACCGGATCCCGGACTCCTCGTGCTGCCGGCGGATGCGGTCGCGGTCCTGACGGTAGGGACTGATGAGCGCGCAGATCGCGACGAGTCCGGCGTCGGCCATCAGCTGTGCGACCGCACCGACGCGGCGGACGTTCTCCGCGCGGTCCTCCGGACCGAAGCCGAGGTCGGCGTTGAGGCCGTGCCGGAGGTTGTCGCCGTCGAGGCGGTAGGCGGGGATGCCCTCGGCGAGCAGTCGTCGTTCGAGTTCGACGGCGAGGGTGGACTTGCCGGAGGCGGACAGCCCGGTGAGCCATACCGTCGCCCCGGCCCTCCCCCGTTCGGGCCGTGAGACCGCCGCCGAGTGCCAGACCACCGCCGTGTCGGCGAGTGTCGGGCCGGTGATCGTTCCGGCCGCGACGGTGTTGCCGGTGCGTTCGTCGACGAGCACGAAGCTTCCGGTGGTGCGGTTGCGCCGGTAGGGGTCGAACAGCAGCGGCTGTTGCGTCCACAATTGCACGCGGCCGATCTCGTTGAGACCGAGCGTCGTCGCGGCCTCGTCGCGGTGCAGGCTGTTGACGTCGAGGCGGTAGTCCAGCCGCGCGACCCGCGCGGTGGTCGAGCGCGTGGTGTGCAGCAGGGCGTAGCGGGCGTCCGGATCGAGGGCGGAGCGTTCGTCGAACCAGCACACCATGGCGTCGATCTCGTGGCCGACGAGCGGACGATTGTTGGGGCGGCACAGCATGTCGCCGCGTCCGACGTCGAGGTCGTCCTCGAGTTCGACGCACACCGCCGCACCGGCGAAGGCGTGCTCGAGTTCCGTCCCGCCCGGCCCCCACAACGTTCGCACCCGCGTTCCGAAACCGGAAGGGAGAACGACCACCTCATCGCCGGGCGCGAATCCGCCGGCGGCGACCGTCCCGGCGTAGCCGCGGAAGTCGCGGTGCTCACCCTCGCCCGGCCGGATGACGTACTGCACGGGCAGTCGGGCATCGATGAGGTTGGTGTCCGACGCGATGTGGACCTGTTCGAGATGGTGCAGCAGCGAAGTCCCCTCGTACCACGGCATGTTCGCGGTGCGGGAGACGACGTTGTCGCCGTGCAGGGCGGAGACGGGAACGAAGGCGAGGTCGGGCATGTCGAGCTTCGCCGCGAGATTCCGGAACTCGTCGCAGATCTCGTCGAACCGGCTCTGCGACCAGTCCACCAGGTCCATCTTGTTGATGCACAGCACCACGTGCCGCACCCCGAGCAGCGACGCGAGAAAGGCGTGCCGGCGGGTCTGCTCGACGATGCCGTTGCGGGCGTCGACGAGGACGAGTGCCAGGTCTGCGGTGGACGCCCCGGTGACCATGTTGCGCGTGTACTGCTCGTGACCGGGAGTGTCGGCGATGACGAATGTTCTGTGCGCCGTGGCGAAATAGCGATAGGCGACGTCGATCGTGATGCCCTGTTCGCGTTCGGCGCGCAGGCCGTCGGTGAGCAGCGCGAGATCGGCGCGGTCGGCGCCGCGGTCGAGGCTCGTGCGGGTCACCGCCTCGAATTGGTCCTCGAAGACGGCCTTCGAGTCGAACAGCAATCGGCCGATGAGCGTGGACTTGCCGTCGTCGACGCTGCCGGCGGTGGCGATGCGCAGCAGGTGGGACATCAGAAATAGCCTTCCCTCTTGCGGTCTTCCATTCCGGCGTCGGAGATCCGGTCGTCCGCCCGCGTGGCGCCGCGTTCGGTGACCCTGCTGGCGGAGACCTCGGTGACCACCTCGTCCGCGGTGGTGGCGGCGGATTCGACGCAGCCGGTGCACGTCGCGTCACCGACGGTGCGGAACCGGACGAGACTCTCGCGCGGAGTCTCCCCGGGGAGGAGGGTAAGAAAACGGTTGTGCGCGAGCAGCATTCCGTCGCGCTCGATCACCGGTCGCCGGTGGGCGTAGTACAGGGACGGCAGGTCGACGCCCTCGTCGCGGATGTAGCGCCAGATGTCGAGTTCGGTCCAGTTGGACAGCGGGAAGACCCGCATGTGTTCGCCGCGGCGGTGCCGGCCGTTGTACAGCTGCCACAGTTCGGGTCGCTGCGCCTTCGGGTCCCACTGCCCGAACTCGTCGCGCAGGCTGAAGACGCGTTCCTTCGCGCGGGCCTTCTCCTCGTCGCGACGAGCACCCCCGAAGACGGCGTCGAATCCCCCTTCCCGCAACGCGCGCAGGAGGGTTCCGGTCTGCAGCCGGTTGCGGGTCGCGTGCGGTCCGTCGTCCTCGACGGCACGCCCGGCATCGATGTCGTCCTGCACCGAGGCGACGATCGACCGGATCCCCAGGCGCTCGACGGTGCGGTCGCGGAAGTCGATCACCTCGTCGAAGTTGTGCCCGGTGTCGATGTGCAGGACGGGGAACGGCAGCGGCGCCGGCCAGAACGCCTTGGCCGCGAGGTGGAGCATCACCGCGGAGTCCTTACCACCCGAGAACAGCAGGACGGGACGGGAGAAGGTCGCGGCGACCTCGCGGAAGATGTGCACGGACTCGGCTTCGAGCGCACCGAGCAGCGAAAGTTCGTAGGTCGGTGGTCGTTGCGGTGGCACCGTGGTCACTCGCGCCCCTCTCACCCGGCTCGGTACACATGTGTACCGATGCGGTCGAAGATTACTCCGCAACAGTAGAACGAGTTTCAATTCCAGGTCAACGGGTGGTCTCCGCAGCCCTCCGTCAGCGCGGTGGCCGGTGTCCGCCGAGATCCGCGGTGATCGCATCCGCGACCGCCACGAGTGCCGCGCCGTACCGTTCGATCCCGGCGGCGTCCACCTCCCGCTCGAGGTTCAGCGTGAGCACGAGCGACTGGTGGCCGTCGGGATCGTAGGCCGGGGCGGCCACGAGGTTGACCGCCCGCTTCTCCCCCGCGGCGAAGGCGTCGGGCAGCAGCACGCGCTCGCCGGGGCTGGCCACGAGTTCCGCCAGCATCTCCCTCATCTCGGGCGCGAGGTCGTGCGAGACCACTCCCGCCATGAGCGCGTACAGGCGACGGCCGCCGGGAGTGAGGGACTCCGCCAGATAACCTGTCCGGCGACATTCGGTGACGATCCGCCACAGCTCGTCGCGGTCGACGGTCACGGGCAGGGTCGGCTCTCGCCGCAGCCACTGTTCGATGCGCTCGTCGGTGTCCCACAGCACGTACATCAGCCCCACCGGGGGCGCGAAGGGGTACACCTCCCCCACGCGTGCCGCCGCGGCCGTGCCGTGGCCACCGATGACGTCGAGCACCGCGATCCGGTCGCCGACGACCGCCGACGCAGAGCACATCACAGCGAACTCCTCGGAGAGGGCGGCGAGATGCCGGTGGGCGACCGGCCCGGACGCGAAGCCGCGCTGGGCTGCGCGTCCCGCGACGATCAGTGCCGGCCCGAGACCGTAGGTCTTGTCGACGGGGTCGCGGATCAGATAACCCGCGTCGGCGAGCACGGTGAGGATGCCCAAGCAGGTGGGCTTGCTCAGATCGAGTTCGCGCGCCAGTTCCGACAGTCCGAACCGGACGCCGGGTCGCGCGACGAGGTGGTCGAGGACCTGCACGACGCGTTCCGTGGGCGGCGACCGGCGGGCGGCTCCCGCCCCGGCGGTCGGCTTCCCGAGTGTCTCGGTCTCGCGACGAGCCATTGACCCTCCCTGGAACACGTTCTACTCTCGGCGCAACGGAAGACTACCGCAGCGGTACATATTTGGACCACAGGAGATCGTAGTGCTCACCGATCCGCTCACCGCGGCGATAGCCGAGGCCGAGAAGCTCGTCGCCACAGCCCCGCACATCCGCACCGAACAGGACCTCGTCGAGGGATACGGATATCTGGCGGGCGGGATCTCGGCGTGCATCCACGCCACCTTCGCGTACAGCCGATCCCATCCGGTCTTCGTCACCGGCACCGGCCCCTACGCGAAGATGGGCCTCGACAATCCCGACACCCTGTACTGGGGCGCATCGATCCGCGACGACGCCGAGTACGTCGTCACCGGGCGCCGCGGCACGACCTGCGATCTCAGTTTCCAGGTGCTGGCCGGCAACTACACCGACGCCGAGGTGCCCGGCAACGTCACGGCCTTCGACGACCGCGCGTTGACCATCGCCGACGACGGCACCTTCCAGCTGCGGTTCGGACCCGGCCCACGAGACCCGGAACGTAACTACTTCCCGCTCGCGCCCGGCTCGTCGCAGCTCGTGGTCCGCGAGGTCTACAGCGACTGGACGCAGCGCCGCGGCATGCTGAGCATCCACCGGCTCGACAGTCTCGGCACCCCGGCACCCGAACCCACCCACCAGGACGCGGTCACCCGTTACGAACGCGCCGGTCGCGCACTGGTCTCGCGGGTGAAGACCTGGCTGCAGTTCCCCGAGTGGTTCTACCTGAAGCTGCCGGTGAACAGGGTCACCGAGCCGCGCCGCACCCCAGGTGGTCTCGACACGCAGTACTCATCCGTCGGGCACTACGAACTCGGCGACGACGAGGCGATGGTCCTGACCCTCCCGGCGAGCGACGCGCCCTATCTGGGCTTCCAGATCGGCAGCCTCTGGTACATCTCCCTGGACTACATCCACCACCAGACCTCCCTGAACAACAGTCAGGCGCAGGTCGATCCCGACGGGATGGTCCGGATCGTGGTCTCGGCCCGCGATCCGGGGCTGACCAATTGGGTCGAGACCCTCGGCCGCAGCCGCGGGATCCTGCAGTTCCGCTGGCAGCGCCTCGATCGCGAACTCACCGCAGCCGACGGCCCGACCGCCGAGGTGGTGCCGTTCGACCGGCTCTCCGAGGTCCTGCCCTTCCACGATTCGAACCGCATCACTCCCGAGGCCTGGGCGCAGCGCATCGCGGACCGTCAGCGGGGCGTCGCCGATCGGATGCTCGCATGAGCGCGGCAGCGGGACTGCTCCGCGACCGCGTCGTCGTGATCTCCGGTGTCGGCCCGGGACTGGGGCGCACCCTCGCGCTGCGGTGCGCCGAACACGGCGCCGACGTGGTGCTCGCCGCCCGGACCCGGGAGCGGCTCGAGAAGGTTGCAGCGGAAGTCGAGAGCACGGGCCGCCGGGCCCTGGTCGTGCCCACCGACATCACCGACGACGAGTCCGCCGCCGCCCTTGTCGAGTCTGCGGTCTCGGAGTTCGGTGGTGTCGACGTGCTCGTCAACAACGCGTTCTCCGTTCCGTCGATGAAACTGTTGGCGCGCACCGACTTCCAGCAGATCCGGGACAGCGTGGAGCTCACCGTCCTCGGCGCGCTGCGGCTCACGCAGTTGTTCACCCCCGCCCTCGCCGAGTCGGCCGGCGCGGTGGTCAACATCAATTCGATGGTGCTGCGGCACTCCCAGGAACGTTACGGCAGTTACAAACTCGCGAAGTCCGCGTTGCTGGCGATGTCGCAGTCCCTGGCGACGGAACTCGGACCGCAGAGAATCCGGGTGAACTCCGTTGCACCGGGGTACATCTGGGGGCCGATCCTGCAGGGGTACTTCGAACACCAGGCGGGAAAGTACGGCACCACCGTCGAACAGATCTACGAGCACACCGCCGCCACCTCCGATCTGAAGCGTCTCCCGACAACCGAGGAAATCGCGGATGCGGTGATCTTCCTGGCCTCGCCGATGGCGTCGGCGATCACCGGCCAGTGCCTCGACGTCAACTGCGGCGAATACCACCACTGAACGGGAAAGCACATGAGCGAACGCACCACCGTCGGCAGCGTCGAGGATCTGCACGCTTCCGCGACCCGCCTGACGGGCCTGACCGATTTCGGCGACGACGACTACCGTGACGGGCTCGAGGTCCTGCTCGAGTCGTATGCGCGGGACGAGAAGCTCACCCCGCTCGGCAGCAAGATGTCACGGGTCTTCCTGCGCGGCGCCCTCGTGGCGCGGTTGCTGTCGGAATCTGCCTGGTCTGCCCATCCCGAGCACGCGGACGTCCCGGTCACCCGGCCGATCTTCGTCACCGGCCTGCCCCGTACCGGCACGACGGCACTGCACCGCCTACTCGCCGCGGATCCCGCCCATCAGGGGCTCGAGATGTGGCTGACCGAGATGCCGCAACCGCGACCTCCTCGCGAGACCTGGGCGGAGAATCCGGTCTTCGCCGGGATCGAGGCCGGATTCGCACAGCACCACGTCGAGCATCCCGAATTCATGGGTGTGCACTACATGTCGGCCGCCGAGGTCGAGGAATGCTGGCAGTTGCTGCGCCAGTCGTTCCGCTCGATCTCCTACGAGTGCCTGGCCCACCTGCCCACCTATTCGCAGTGGCTCGCGGAGCAGGACTGGACCGCGGCCTATGCCCGGCACCGGAGGAATCTGCAGCTCATCGGACTGCCGGACGCCGACAAGCGTTGGGTGCTCAAGAATCCCAGTCATCTGTTCGCACTGGACGAACTGCTCACGGTGTATCCGGACGCGCTCGTCGTCGTCACCCATCGAGATCCGCGCACCGTGATCCCGTCGGTGTGCAGCCTCGCGGCGCAGGCCACAGAGGGATGGTCCGACGCGTTCGTCGGTGAGACGATCGGGCGCAGCCAGCTCGACCTCTGGGCACGGGGTTTCGATCATTTCACCGAGGTGCGCCGCCGGCACGATCCCGCCCGTTTCGTCGACGTGGACTACCGGGATTTCGTCGCCGATCCACTCGGCACCGTCGGCGGCCTGTACGACCGGTTCGGTCTGCCGTTCACCGCGGAGGCCGAACGCGCGATGGCCGACCTGCACGAAGAAAGCCGCAGCGGGGCAAGGAAACCCGCGCACCGGTACACGCTCGAGGAGTTCGGGCTGAGTGTGGGCGAGGTCGACGAACGTTTCCGCGACTACGCGTACCGCTGAACCCGGCAGGAAAGGCACCGGAAACCGGTGTGCCCTGGCTACCTGCGCGTTCGTCCGTGGGATGATGGAGGCATGCCCGCACCACTCCCCCTCGACCCCATCGCCGAAGCCCACCGCCAGTGGACCGCCCACGGCTGGGGCGAAGTCGCGGACGGCATGGCCGCGGTCACCTCGGTGATGCGGGCACAGCAGATCATGATGGCGCGGGTCGAGGAGGTGCTCAAGCCCTTCGGCCTGACCTTCGCCCGCTACGAACTGCTCACGCTGCTGCATTTCACCAGGTCGGGAGCATTGCCGATGGCGAAGGCCAGCGCGCGCCTGCAGGTGCACCCCACCAGCGTCACCAATGCCGTCGACCGGCTCGAGAAGGCCGGACTGGTCCGGCGTACCCCGCATCCGAGCGATCGACGGGCCACACTCATCGAACTCACCGACGAGGGACGGGCATTGGCGATCCAGGCGACGGAGAAGCTCAACACGGAGGTCTTCGCCCGGCCCGGCATTCCGGAGGAGCACATCGACACACTGCTGCGCATCATCGCGACGATGCGGCACGACGCCGGCGACTTCGACACCGGCGGTGCGCCTTCCAAGTGGTGAGGCGCGAGAGATTGCCGGAGAAACGAGGAGGGGCGCCCCCGGGGGGGGCGCCCGGGGGGGGGGGGGGGGGGGGGGGGG
>NZ_LZMJ01000015.1:0-53073 GCF_001665495.1 Rhodococcus sp. 852002-51564_SCH6189132-a | reverse complement strand
ATTTTCCGCCCGCGTGCGCGCGCCGGCGCGGGGGGCGCCGCCCCGATCGCGCCCCGGGGGGGGGGGGGTTGCCTTTCCGCCGCGTTTTGGCCCCCCCCCGCCCGCATTTCGCCCACCCGGCGTCCCCGGCACACCCGCAGCGTCCCCACAGGACGAGCGGGTAAGCTGACGCCGACGTCGCCCACCATCCGAAGGACATCGAACACCGACATGGAACTGTTCCTGGACATCCTCCTGATCGTCACGAGCCTGTTGCTCATCCTGCTGGTGCTGCTGCACCGCGGTAAGGGCGGTGGTCTGTCCAGCCTGTTCGGTGGCGGAGTCCAGTCCAATCTCTCGGGCTCGACGGTGGCGGAGAAGAACCTCGACCGTCTCACCGTCTTCACCGGCATCATCTGGGTGATCTCGATCCTCGGCATCGGACTGCAGATCAAGTTCAGCTGATCCCCGCACGTGCACGGACGCTGCCGCGGTCGCGCCCCGGCCGCCGGGCACAGATACTGGCCGTATGACGGACACTGTGCCTGCCTCTGCTACCGAACCCCTCCGCGAGGACATCCGCCTGCTCGGCGGCATCCTCGGCAACGTCATCCGTGAGCAGGCAGGACCCGAGACCTTCGACCTGGTCGAATCGGCCCGGGTGGAGAGTTTCCGGATCCGGCGCTCCGAGATCGACCGCACCGAACTCGCCGAACGCTTCGCCGGCGTCGCCACCGACGACCTGATTCCCGTCGCCCGGGCGTTCAGCCATTTCGGTCTGCTCGCCAATCTCGCCGAGGATCTGCACCGCGAACGACGTCGAGCCCTGCACGTGCGCGCAGGCGACCCACCGCAGGACAGCAGCCTCGCCGCCACCTACGCCAAGCTCGACGCCGCCGGTCCGGGCCTCGATGCCGACACCGTGACCGACGCGCTCGCGTCGGCTCTCGTCGCCCCCGTCATCACCGCTCATCCCACCGAGACCCGCCGACGCACCGTCTTCGACGTCCAGACCGCCGTCACCGAACTCATGCGGCGCCGGGAGAGGACCGACGAACCCGCCGCGCTCGAGGAAATCGACCGCGCCCTGTACCGGCACATCCTGACCCTCTGGGACACCGCGCTCATCCGGCTCGCGCGCCTTAGGATCATCGACGAGGTCGACAACGGTCTGCGCTACTACGACCTCGCACTGTTCGACGTCGTTCCCGCCCTCAACGCCGAAGTGCGACGCGAACTCCGGCGACGCTGGCCCGACGCGGCGGTGCTCACCGAACCGCTGGTCCGGCCGGGAACCTGGATCGGCGGCGACCGCGACGGCAACCCCAACGTCGACGGCGAGGTCGTCACCACGGCCGCGAATCGCGCCTGTGAGACCGCGCTGCGACATCACCTCACCGAACTCGCCGCGCTCGAACGCGAACTGTCGATGTCCGAACGCACCGCGACCATCAGCAGCGCCCTGAAGAAGCTCGCCGACGACTCGGGCGACGACAATCCCGCCCACAGCGACGAGCCGTACCGACGCGCCGTACACGGCATCCGCGCTCGCCTCACCGCGACCGCGGAACGGTTGCTGCCCGGCGTCGACCTGCCCCACACGGTGCGCATCCCGTGCGAACCGTATCCTCACCCGGCCCGCCTGCACACCGACCTGAACATCGTCGACGCATCCTTGCGTGCGGGTGGTGCCGCGGTGATCGCCGACGACCGACTCGCCCACCTGCGCAGCGCCGTCGAGGTCTTCGGGTTCCACCTCGCGCCACTCGACCTGCGGCAGAACTCCGAGGTACACGAGAACGTCGTCGCCGAACTGCTCTCCTGGGCGGGGGTCACCGACCGCTACCGCGACCTGCCGGAGGACGACAAGGTCGCGCTGCTCACCGCGGAGTTGCGGATCCGCCGCCCGCTCACCACCCCCGACGCCCACCTGTCGGACGAGACAGCCAAGGAACTGGGCATCCTGCGTGCTGCCGCCGACGTGGTCCGTCGCATCGGACCGGCCGCCATCGAGCACTACATCATCAGCATGTGCACCTCGGTGTCCGACCTGCTCGAGGTCGAGGTCCTGCTCAAGGAGGTCGGGCTGCTCGACCTCGACCGCGGCTATCCGCGCAGCACGGTGCAGGTCATCCCGCTGTTCGAGACGATCGACGACCTGCGCGGCGGTGCCGCCACGCTGACCGCCGCCCTCGCCGTGCCCGAGTTCCGCAGCCTCGTCGACGGACACGACGGACTGCAGGAGATCATGCTCGGCTACTCCGATTCCAACAAGGACGGCGGTTATCTCACCGCCAACTGGGCGCTCTACCGCGCGGAACTCGATCTCGTCGAGGCGGCGCGCACCGCCGGGATCCGGCTACGCCTGTTCCACGGTCGCGGCGGCACCGTCGGTCGCGGTGGCGGACCGAGTTACGACGCCATCCTGGCCCAGCCTCCCGGCGCGGTCCAGGGCTCGTTGCGTCTGACCGAGCAGGGCGAGGTCATCGCCGCGAAGTACCGCGAACCGGTGCTCGCCCGCCGCAACCTCGAGGCGCTCGTCTCGGCGACCCTCGAGTCGAGCCTGCTCGATGTGGAAGGCCTCGGGAAGGACGCGCCGGAGGCCTACCGCATCCTCGACGAACTTGCCGACCTCGCTCGCGCCGCGTACAGCCGACTCGTGCACGAGACACCGGGATTCGTCGAGTACTTCACCACCGCGACGCCGGTCTCGGAGATCGGTGCCCTCAACATCGGCAGCCGTCCCGCCTCCCGCAAGCAGACGAAGGCGATCAGCGACCTGCGGGCCATCCCGTGGGTGCTCTCGTGGACCCAGAGCCGCGTGATGCTCCCCGGCTGGTACGGCACGGGAACGGCTGTGCAGGACTGGGTGGCCGGTGATCCGGACCGGTTGGCGACCCTGCAGGATCTCTACCGTCGCTGGCCGTTCTTCCGTTCGGTGCTGTCGAACATGGCGCAGGTGCTCGCCAAGTCCGATCTCGGCCTGGCCGCCCGGTACTCCGAACTCGTCGAGGACACCGAACTGCGCGAGCGGGTGTTCGGCAGCATCGTCGACGAGCACGCCCGTACAGTCGACGCCTACCGGCAGATCACGGGCTACGACTCGCTCGTCGCGGATAATCCGGCGCTCGAGCGGTCGCTGCACAACCGGTTCCCGTATCTCGAACCGCTCAACCACCTGCAGGTCGAGTTGCTGCGCCGGTTCCGTGCCGGTGAGGACACCGACCGTGTCCGGCGCGGTATCCAGATCACGATGAACGGTCTCGCCACGGCGTTGCGCAACAGCGGTTAGAAAAAATTTCTCGTCGGGCGTCGATCCGGCAGGTGTCCGTTCGTCGTGATGGTGTAGGACGAACACCACACAGACGGGAGCGACCGCCATGAAGTACATGCTGTTGATCTACGCATCCACGACCGACGAGGCCACCTGCACCGTCGAGGACTGGCAGGACTACGAGAAGGCGATGCGCGACGCGGGTGTCCTCGTGTCCGGGCACGCCCTGCAGGATCTCGTCACCGCGACGACCGTGCAGGTCGACGCGGACGGACGACGCACGGTGACCGACGGACCGTTCGGCGAGAGCCGCGAGGTGCTCGGCGGATACGACGTCATCGACGTCGGCAGCCTCGACGAGGCACTCGACTGGGCGGCACGCTGTCCCGGATCGCGGGACGGCGGCACGGTCGTCGTGCGGCCGATCGCCGACTTCGGGGACTGAGCGATGGGGGAGCCGGCCTCGGCCGTCGAGTCGGTGTTCCGCGAGGAACACGGCCGGCTCCTCGCCGCGCTCGTCCATCGCTTCGGCGACCTCGACCTCGCCGAGGAGGTCGCATCGGAGGCACTCGAGGCGGCGCTCGTGCACTGGCCGGTCGACGGTGTGCCCGAGCGTCCGGGCGCTTGGCTGCTCACCACGGCCAGGCGCCGAGCGCTGGATCGGGTGCGCCGCGACCGCGTGTATGCGACGCGACTGGCGGAACTCGCCGTCGACACCGAACGTCGCGCGTCGTACGAACCGCCCGATGCCGGAGAACTGACGGACGACCGCCTCGAACTGTTCTTCACGTGCGCCCACCCCGCCCTCGCGGCGGACGACCGCGTCGCGCTGATCCTGCGCTGCCTCGGTGGTCTCACGACGAACGAGGTCGCGCGGGCCTTCCTCGTCCCGTCGCCGACGATGGCCCAGCGGATCGTGCGGGCCAAGAAGAAGATCCGCGGTGCCCGCATCCCGTTCCGGGTACCCGGACCGGACGAGCTGCCGGAGCGCCTGCCGGTGGTGCTCGCGGCGCTGTACTCGATCTTCACCGAGGGCTATGCCGCGAGCAGCGGTGAACATCTGCAACGCCTCGCCCTCGCAGAGGAGGCGGTCCGCCTCACCCGCATCCTGCACCGTCTGATGCCGACGGAACGGGAGGTGAGCGGGTTGCTCGCGCTGATGCTGCTCGTCCATGCCCGCCGGGACGCACGCACCGCCCCGACCGGCGCCGTCATGCTGCTCGACGTGCAGGACCGCACCCGATGGGACCGCGCGATGATCGAGGAGGGCAGCGCATTGGTGGTCGCCGCACTCACCGGACGACCACCCGGCCCGTACGGGGTGCAGGCCGCGATAGCCGCGTTGCACGACGAGGCGAGCGACGTCGACAGCACCGACTGGCCGCAAATCGTCGCCCTCTACGACGTACTGACCGCCCTGAGCCCGTCACCGATCGTCGCACTGAACCGCGCCGTGGCGGTCGCGATGCGCGACGGGCCCGCGGCCGGACTCGAACTCCTCGACGGACTCGCCGACGAGCCGAGTATCCGCGACTACGGACCGTACGTGGTGGCACGAGCCGAGTTGCTGGCTCGGGTCGGCCGGAAAGGTGAAGCGGCCGAAGCGTATCGGCGGGCGCTCGAGCTCGCCGGTACCGAACCCGAGCGGCGCCACCTCAGGGCGAGGTCGGCGGAGCTGTCGCGTTCACGGGAGTTGTGACCGACCCCGGTGCGCCGAGACCTCCGATGGGGGCGGAGCGGCGCGGTCCGGCGGTTCGTATGGCCGGATACCTCGAGGTCGTAGCGCTTCGGCGTGTACCACTCCGGATCGACCCAGTGCGGATTCCGTAGCCGGGTCGCCAGACCGTCCTCCCGGAGCTCGACGCTCTCGTGGATCTTCAGTCCTTCGGGCGATCGTGCCCCGCCGAGGATCTCACGAGTTCCTCGCCCGATGAGCCACCAGATGCGGCTCATCCGGGTCGGCGTCGCCGTCGCGCTCGTCTGTTCCGGCAGTCCTCGAATCCACCGCCGACGTCGGAGTGGACGCCCGCGAACCAGACCTCCTCGATCCGGTCGTTGGCGACCTCGTCCACCTTGTACGGCCTGCGGTACTCGTCGATGGAGATTTCCGGTGGTGCTCGTCGGGCGGATCACTGCAGCGAAAGGCGCCGGTCAGCGGTATTCGTCGACCAGGTCGAGGTAGTCGTCCCACAACGGCGGGCGGGTGCCGGCCAGTGCTGCGTCGAGGCGGTCGAGGTAGTACTGCCACCCCGGCCCGATCTCTCCGGCCTCCGAGCGCGGGACGTGCCGGTGTGTGAACTCGAGGGTGGTGACCTTCCCGACCTGACGCAGCACCACCTCGAGCTGCCACCCGTCCACGTCGACGGCGAATCCCTCGGGGGGAGAACACCGGAGGATGTCGACGTAGGTGGTGGCCGAATCGTGGTCGTCCGTCATGGTCAGGAGCACACGGCCCGTAGCGGGGTCGCCGATGTACGTGCCGTACCAACGGCCCAGCTTCTCCGAATCGGTGAGTGCCGCCCAGACCTCACCGATCGGGAGCAGGAAGTTGCGGTGGTATATCAACCGCACCAGCGACGAGTCGCTCGGGCAATCGCGCTCCGGGCTCACTTCGCCTGTGATCGTCCTCGGCGTGCTCATCACGGCTCCTCTCGATGGGCGCTCGCCTTATCGAAATTGTCCTGCATCCGGCTGCCGGTGCGGTCCGTTTCACCGCGATGGGTCCTCCCGCTGTGTAGTGCGCTGCTCGAATCCGTTCACAGGATCGTCCCGATCGGCACGGCGGGGTGAACCGTCGGTACAGGGACGAGATCCTCGAACTCGGATGGCGGCAGTCGTGGAGGTCGTTGTCCGGCACTTCGGCCCTCACGGATACCGGTTCACCGACGACGGGAGCCTCCGCGATCCTCACCAGCCAGTGGCGAAAGCCGCCACCGGCACCGCCACGCTGGTCACGAGCATGCACCACAACGTGACAGTGTGCAGACGGCGGCGGGAACGAGCCTCGGTGCCGCCGAGATGTGTCTCCGCTGTGGCGCGGAGGGGACGACCTATCCGTGGCGGATCAGCGCCTCCCAGGGCCACTGCCGCTGCGGGTCGGTCGGTACGCGACGTTCGAGCGGTGCGCACACGAGCGTCCGGCCGTCCGCGTCGGTGATGTGCAATCGCGAAGGCGTCGCATTGCGCAGTCCGGAAGGTGCCGTGTCCGAGGCCGGCGCAAGAACGCCGGCGCGACGCTCGTCGCCGGGACGATCAGCAGGAGCATCGTCCCGGCCTCGGAGTGTCTCCAGGACGGACGCGAACCGGTTGCTCTCCCTCTTCTTCTGCAACATGATTCCCACCCCGTCGCACCGATCGGCCGTGTTCGAATCCTGCACGCCCCGTGCGCGGACGGCACGGGTAGCGAGCTACCCGATTTCCGTGGATCGCTCCACCGGTCCGTGCGACCCGCCGGACGATCCGGACGACATTCCGCAATCGTTCCACGACATCTCGTACGCTGCACCACGGCAACGACGAGGGGGCGACGTGGACGACCCGCAGCACGGGTACTGGAACAGACGGCGTTTTCTCGCCGGGACGGCCGCGACGATGGCGGCGTTGATCGGCACCGCAGGGGTGCTCGCGAGCGAAGCCGACGCGAGTCCGCTGAACGAGACGCCGCCCGTACGCGACACGATCAACGGGGTGCTCGCGTTCGTCGCACCCGGCAACGACCCGTACTCGCACCAACAGGGCGTGTGGACCGACCGGCCCGGCGGCGTCACCGCCGGCACCGCGGAATCCCTCGAGCGAACCCTGGACCAGGCCTCGCCGATGCCGCTGCTCGGACCCGAGGCGGGCAACCTGCCCGGCGCCGCGGCGATCGCGGTGCTGCTCAACACTTTCGGTGTCACCGCCGACCCGCGTTCGGTGAGTGGTCCGTTCGCAGCGCCGTTCGCGAACCTGAGTCATGCCGCGAAGGCGCAGGTCTTCGAATGGCTCGACACCGACCCGCGTTTCGAAGGTCTGGTGCTGAAATTCGTGGTCAACGCGATTCCCACGCTGGCGGCCTTCGCGGCGTTCTCGGAGGTCTCCGCGTACAACCGTACTCGGCGCGAGCTCACGGGGCGGCCGGTCGGCTGGGAGTTGAGCCGCTATGCAGGGCCGAGTGACGGGTGGGACGAGTTCCTGGGCTACTACGGCGAAATCGACGAGGTGGAGGGATAGATGACCGACGTCATCGTCATCGGCGCCGGGGGTGGCGGACCCGTCGTGGCCAAGGAACTCGCGGCGCGCGGGCTCGACGTGCTCGTTCTCGAAGCAGGTCCCCGCTTCGCCGACCCGGAGAACGAGTGGACCCATTTCGAGGACGACCTCAACAATCCGATCACCGGGCTGTTCCGCCACGGACCGGGAGACCGCTCGGGCACGCCGTGGCTCCGAGATCTGCCTCAGAATTCGTTCGTGTGGCAGGTATCCGGCGTCGGTGGCACCACGCTCCACTTCTTCGGCAACTCGCCGCGGGCGGCACCCGGCGTATTCTCCGGATACGATGGCGCCGACCGCGACATGTACGACACGGCGCACCTGTTCCCCTTCGGATACGACGAACTGCGTCCCTACTACGAGCGGGTGGAGGCCACGCTGCCGGTGCAGACTGCCCCGATGGGCGCCAAGGAGCAGTTGTTCCTGCGGGGAGCAGCGGCCATGGGTCTGCCACACCAGACCTCGCTCGATACCACCGTGGCCGCCCACCGCGCACAGCAGAACGCGATCCTCCAACCCGGTGGTACCGCCGGCCGCACCCGCGACCGTGCGCGTCTGCACCATCCCGAAGCGCGGGGCTGCACGATGTGCGGGCACTGCTATCAGGGCTGCTATCTGCCGCTGGGGGCGCCGCGGAATCTCAAGGCCAGACGCTCCACCGACAATTCGTACGTGCCGATGATGCTCACCGCGGACGCGTGGTCCCCCCAGGGGCGTGCCGTCACCCTGATCGCCGATGCAGTGGTCTTCGAGATCCTCGTCGAGGAGGTGAACGGGGAGACCGTGGCGCGCGGAGTGCGGTTCACGACGGGAGAGGACGAGCACGAAGCGACTGCCCCGGTGGTGGTGCTGGCGGCCGGGTGCATCGAGAGCCCACGATTGTGGCTGAACTCGGCGCTGCCGAATCCGAACGGCTGGGTCGGCCGCGGCCTCACCGACCACCACATGGACGCGGTCTTCGGCGTCTTCGACGAGTACACCGGGCAGACGCGCGGCCCGGGTTCCAACGCGCGCGTCGATCTGCCCGGCTACGGCGGGATCGAGCAGGTCGGCCTGCCCCCGGCATTGATCGCGTACGCGCTGAACTTCAGCGACTCCGGCATCCACGGGTACGGACGTGCCGGAGGCGTCGTCGATTCCGCGGGGGCCGACAGCGTGGGGAGGCTCGTCGGACGCGACCTGCTCGATACGATGGCCGACGCCGACCGGGTCCTCGCGGCGCTCGTCATCTCGGACGACGACGTCGAACCGGACAACCGCGTGACGCTTTCGCCGATCCTGTACCCGGACGAAGCAGGTCTGGCGCCGCGGGTGACCGTGCAGCATCGTCGGCGCTCGGCGCGTACCCGCCGCAATCGTGACCACGCGACCCGCAAGGCCGTCGAGTTGATGAGAGCGGCGGGCGCGAAGAGGGTGCATCGCTGCGACTGGCCACCGCTGATCCTGCACTCGCAGTCGAGCATGCGGATGGGAGTGAGTGACCGGGATTCGGTGCTCGACGCCGACGCGGAGGCCCGGTGGGTGAAGAGACTGTTCGTCGCCGACAACTCGGCGCTCGCCAACAGTCTCGGAGGTCCGAACCCGACGTTGACGACGCAGGCGATCGCCACCCGCACGGCCGAGAAGATCTTCGCGAAGTACTTCGACGGTGACCCCTGGGTGGCACGGGAGAACCCGGTGTCGTCGATCGACGACCGCGTCACCGCCGCGGTGATCGAACGGGGTATCTGACCGCTCGATCCCGGATCGGACCGGCCGATTTCGTCCCGAGTGGAACCGTCGGGCGTCCCGGCGCGTCGAACGAGACAGAGGGCCGTGACGACAACGGTCCACGACGGGAGGAGCTCACCGGCATGGACCCACGAACGGTGCGATGTGTCCCGGGCCGATCACCGTTGCGCGCACTGCGCTCGACGGCAGGTCCGCGATCGATGAATCGGATGCGGTGTGTGCGAACCGGTGTCGACGACGGCGACACCGCCGGTACTTCGGAGGGGCGCCGTGTGGAGACGGACGACGCCGACGATCCCGACTTCGACGGCGCGGGCGCATGACGGCCGGATCGCCGATCACGGCGTCGGACTCCCGACGCTCCGCCCGGTCACTGCGCCGGGAGTTGCTCTGCGGCAGCCGGATCGAGGAACCACACGGTGCGTTCGGTGCCGTGGGCGCCCGCGGATGGGAAGTCCTCCGGTGCGGCACCGCCCACGGCCGCCGCGACGGCCTCCGCCTTGGCGGCACCGGTGACCAGCAACCAGACCTGCCGCGCCCGCTGCACGGCGGGCAGCGTCAGCGTCACCCGGGCCGGCGGCGGCTTCGGGGAGTCGTCGACACCCACCACGAAACGCTCCGACTCGCGCACCGCGTCGGTGTGGGGGAACAGCGAATTGATGTGTCCCTCACCGCCCATGCCGAGCAGGTGCACGTCGAAGACCGGCACGGTGCCGTCGGGGGAGTGCGCCGCGAGGAGTTCGGCGTACCGCTGGGCCGAGTCCTCCGGTGTGCTGCACCCGTCCTCGCCGAGCGCCGGCATGGTGTGGATGCGTGCCGGGTCGATCGGCACGTGGTCGAGCAGAGCCCCACGGGCCTGCACCTCGTTGCGATCCGGATCGCCGGGCGGCAGGAAACGCTCGTCGCCGAAGTAGACGTTCACCGCCGACCAGTCGATGGCGCCCTGGTCGCGACGCACGTGCTCGAGCATCGCGATACCGGTACCGCCGCCGGTGAGCACGACGTGGGCCTGCACCCGCTCGCGCTGCGCGGCGACGACGGCATCGACGAAGGCGGACGCCGCGGCGCGGGCGACCTCGTCGGCGTCGGCGAAACGCCGGATCTCGGACGGAGTGCGGGCCGTGTCAGACATAATCCACCTTCGGCAGGGCCGACAACGCGGCTTCGTAGACTTCGTCGGGATCGAGGCGACGCAGTTCCTCGGCGAGACATTCGGCCGAGTTCCGGCGCGCCAGGCTGATCAGCGAATCGGGCTTGTGGGTGCGTTCGAGGGTCGCCACGCGACCTTCCTGCGGGCGTTCCAGGGCGATCGTCTGCGACGCCGTGCGCAGTTCCACCCTCAGCTCGCCGACGGATCGCTCGACGGGGCAGTCGAGACGGCTCGCGAGCCACCCCGCGATCAGATCGACGGCCGGTTCGGTCCGCAGCCCCGACACGCGTGCCGAGAGCACTGGCTCGTAGGGCGGCTGATCGAGTGCCGAGACCAGCAGCGCCCGCCAGTAGGTGATGCGGGCCCAGGCCAGATCCGTGTCGCCCGGCCGGTAACCGGACAGGCGGGTCGCGAGATCGGCACGCGGGTCGTCGGAGTTGGTCACGTCGGTGATGCGGCGGACGGCGAGACGACCCACCGGGTCCTCGGCCGGGACCGCGGGGGCCTGGTTGGGCCACCACGCGACGACGGGGGTGTCCGGAAGGAGGAAAGGCACCACGACCGATTCCTGATGTTCACCGAGTTCGCCGTGCAGGGCGAGGATCAATGCCTCGGAGGCACCCGCTTCACCGGCGACCCGGATCTCCGCGTCGAGCCGCGACGGACCGTCCTGTCGTCCGCGACCGACGACGATGACGCGGCAGGGATGTTCCTTCGACGCCTCGGTGGCGGCCGTGATCGCGGCGTCGAGGCCTCGCGCGTCGCCGGCGCACACGATAAACGTGAGAACACGGCCCTGCGTGACCATTCCACTCGACCGTCGCAGCTCCACCAGCTTGCGACTGATGGCATTCGCGGAGGTGTTGCGCAACTGGAGCCTCACGGACGCCTCCATTCCCGGCCGGTACGCCGCAGCATCTCGTCGGCCGATTGCGGACCCCAGGTGCCGGACTCATAAGGTTCCGGTCGCCCGTTCGCCGCCCAGTGCTCGAGCACCGGATCGAGGATCTTCCAGGACAATTCGACTTCCTCGTCCACCGGGAACAGTGACGGGACGCCGAGGAGCACGTCGAGGATCAGGCGCTCGTAGGCCTCGGGGGAGGAGACCGTGAATGCCTGGCCGTAACTGAAGTCCATGTTCACGTCCCGGACCTCCATCTCGGAGCCGGGCACCTTCGACCCGAAGCGCATCGTGATGCCCTCGTCGGGCTGCACGCGGATCACCAACGCGTTCTGACCGAGCTCCTCGGTCATGGTCTTGTCGAACGGCAGGTGCGGGGCCCGCTTGAAGACCACCGCGATCTCGGTGACGCGGCGGCCGAGGCGCTTGCCGGTGCGCAGGTAGAAGGGCACACCCGCCCAGCGGCGGGTGTCGACCTCGAGGGTGATGGCCGCGTACGTCTCGGTGGTCGAATCCGCCGCGAAACCCTTCTCCTCGAGCAGTCCGACGACCTTCTCGCCGCCCTGCCAGCCGGATGCGTACTGGCCGCGCGCGGTGGTCTCGTCGAACGGCTCCGCCGGCCGGGTCGCCGACAGCACCTTGATCTTCTCCGCGTGCAGCTCCGACGCCGCGAAGCTCACCGGTTCCTCCATCGCGGTGAAGGCGAGCAGCTGCAGGAGATGGTTCTGGATGACGTCGCGGGCCGCGCCGATGCCGTCGTAGTAGCCGGCGCGACCACCGAGGCCGATGTCCTCGGCCATCGTGATCTGCACGTGGTCGACGTAGTGCGCGTTCCACACCGGCTCGAACATCTGGTTCGCGAAACGCAACGCGAGGATGTTCTGGACCGTCTCCTTGCCGAGATAGTGATCGATGCGGAAGACGGATTCCTCGGAGAACACCTCACCGACAACCGAATTGAGCTCGCGCGCACTCTCGAGGTCGTGCCCGAACGGCTTCTCGATCACGACGCGGCTCCACGAGCCGCCGCGTTCCGCGGCCAGACCCGAACGCGACAGCTGCCCGCACACCACGGGGAAGGCGTCCGGGGGAACCGACAGGTAGAACGCGTGGTTGCCACCCGTACCGCGTTCGCGGTCGAGCTTCTCGAGGGTCGTCGCGAGCTCCGCGAACGCCGCATCGTCGTCGAAGGTGCCCTGCACGAAGCGGATCCCCTCCGCGAGGCGCTGCCAGACCTCCTCGCGAAAGGGGGTACGCGAATGCTCACGCACCGCGTCGTGGACCACCTGACCGAAGTCCTCGTCGGCCCAATCCCTCCGGGCGAAACCGACGAGCGCGAATCCGGGCGGCAGGAGGCCGCGGTTGGCGAGATCGTAGACGGCGGGCATCAACTTGCGCCGGGCCAGATCGCCGGTCACGCCGAAGATCACCAGCGCGCACGGGCCGGCGATACGGGGCAGTCTGCGATCTCTGTTGTCCCGGAGCGGATTCACCCACTCCGCCGCACCGGATTCGGGCACGTTCAGCCCTCCGCGCCCGGCGCGTGAGCCGCGAGCTGTTCCGCCGTCGCCGCGAGCAGGTCCTTCCACGCCACGACGAACTTCTCCACACCCTCGTCCTCGAGCTTGCGGAAGACGTCGGGAAGATCCACACCGACCGATGCCAGCGCGTCGAAGACCTGCTGGGAGGAGGCGATGTTGCGGGTGACGGTGTCGCCCGTGACCTCACCGTGGTCGGCGACGGCCTCGAGGGTCTTCTCCGGCATCGTGTTCACGGTGTTCGGCGCGACCAACTCGGTGACGTAGAGGGTGTCGGGGTAATCGGGGTTCTTCACACCCGTCGACGCCCACAACGCACGCTGGGGAACGGCACCCGCCTCGGCGAGCTGCTCGAACCGCGTCCCGCCCTCGAACGCGCGCTGGTACGCGCCGTACGCGAGCCGCGCGTTGGCGAGACCGGCCTTGCCACGCAGAGCCAGCGCCCGGTCGGTGCCGATCTCCTCGAGGCGCGGGTCGATCTCGGTGTCGACACGCGAGACGAAGAACGACGCGACCGAGCGGATCTTCGACAGGTCGTGACCGGAGGCCTTCGCCGCGGTCAGGCCGTCGAGGTAGGCCTCGATGACCCGCTCGTAGCGCTCGACCGAGAAGATCAGCGTGACGTTGACGCTGACACCCTCACCGATCACCCGGGCGATGGCCGGCAGACCCGCCATCGTCGCCGGGATCTTGATGAACAGGTTCGGGCGGTCGACGATGCGCCACAGCTCGAGGGCCTGCTGGACGGTCTCGTCCGTCTTGTGCGCCAGACGCGGGTCGACCTCGATCGACACCCGTCCGTCGAGGCCGTCCGTGGCCTCGAACACCGGCGCGAGGACGTCGCAGGCCGCGCGCACGTCGTCGGTGGTGACGGTGCGGATCGCCTCGGTGGCGTCGGCACCGGCGGCGGCGAGATCGCGGATCTGCGCGTCGTAGGCATGGCCCTTCGACAGGGCGGCTTGGAAGATCGACGGGTTGGTCGTCACACCCACGACACTGCGGGTCGCGACGAGCTCGGCGAGCTTGCCGGAGTCGATGAGGTCGCGGGACAGGTCGTCCAGCCACACCGAGACACCCTGGGCGGACAGTTCGGCCAGCGCAGCGTTCTGCGTGGAGGTCTGCTGGGTCATCGGATCATCCCTTCACTCGGGTCAGCGAGCGACGCGCGGCGTCGACGACGGCCTCGGCAGTGATGCCGAACTCGCGGTACAGGGTCTTGTAATCGGCGGAGGCGCCGTAGTGCTCGAGCGAGACCGGCTCACCGGCGTCGCCGATGAGGCGGTACCACGGCATCGCGAGACCGGCCTCGACGGACACGCGGGCGCGCACCGACGGGGGCAGCACCTCGTCGCGGTAGGCCTGGTCCTGCTCGAGGAACCGGTCGAGCACCGGCACGGAGACGACGCGGGTGGGCACACCGTCGGCCTCGAGGGTCTCGCGGGCGGCAACGGCGAGCTGGACCTCGGAACCGGTCGCGAGGATCACGACCTCCGGGGTGCCCGACGAGGCCTCGGCCAGGATGTAGGCACCGCGGGCGACACCCTCGGCGGCCTTCTCCCGCGTGCCCTCGAGCACCGGCACGTTCTGACGGGTCAGCGCCAGAGCGGTCGGGCCGGTGCGGTTCTCCAGCGCGGCCTTCCACGCGAACGACGTCTCGTTGGCGTCGGCCGGGCGGATCACGGCGAGATTCGGGATCGCGCGCAGCGCCGCGAGGTGCTCGATCGGCTGGTGCGTCGGGCCGTCCTCACCGAGACCGATCGAATCGTGCGTCCACACGTAGATCGCCGGGGTCTGCATGAGGGCCGCGAGACGCACCGCGGGCCGCATGTAGTCGGAGAAGACGAGGAAGGTGCCGCCGTAGGGGCGGGTCGGGCCGTGCAGGGCGATGCCGTTGAGGATCGATCCCATCGCGTGTTCGCGGACGCCGAAGTGCAGGGTGCGTCCGTAGGGCTGCGCGTTCCAGTCCTTCGTGGAGATCGACTCGGGACCGAAGGAGTCGGAACCGGGAATCGTCGTGTTGTTGCTGCCGGCGAGGTCGGCGGAACCGCCCCACAGCTCGGGCAGTACCGGTCCGAGCGCGGCGAGGGCCTTGCCGGACGCCGAGCGGGTCGCGGGACCGCTCTCGGTGGGCTCGTAGGTCGGCAGTGCGTCGACCCAGCCCTCCGGGAACTCACCGGCGTGCAGGCGGTCGAACAGTTCCTTGCGCTGCGGCTCGCGGGCGGCCCACGCGTCGAAGTCGGCCTGCCATGCGGCGCGTGCCTCGGTGCCGCGCGTCACGACACGCCGGGCGTGCTCGATCACGGCCGGGTCGACGTCGAAGTTCTTCTCGGGGTCGAAGCCGAGGATCTTCTTGATCTCGGCGACCTCGTCGACGCCGAGCGCGGCACCGTGCGCGTCGCCGCTGTTCATCTTCGTCGGCGCCGGGTAGCCGATGATCGTGCGGACGGAGATGAAGGACGGACGGTCGGTGACCGCCTTCGCGGCCTCGACGGCCTCGAGCAGGGCGGTGACGTTCTCGCCGCCCTCGACGGTCTGCACGTGCCAGCCGTATGCCTCGTAGCGCTTGGAGACGTCCTCACCGAGAGCGATCGCGGTGTCGTGCTCGATGGAGATCTTGTTGTCGTCGTAGAAGACGATCAGGTTGCCGAGCTGCTGGACACCGGCGAGCGAGGACGCCTCGGAGGTCACGCCCTCCTCGATGTCGCCGTCGGACGCGATCACATAGACGTAGTGGTCGAACGGGCTCGAGCCGGCGGGCGCCTCGGGATCGAACAGACCGCGCTCGCGGCGGGCGGCCATCGCCATGCCCACGGCGGAGGCCAGACCCTGACCCAGTGGGCCGGTGGTCATCTCGACGCCGGCGGTGTGGCCGTACTCGGGGTGGCCCGGGGTGAGCGAACCCCACGTGCGCAGCGCTTCGAGGTCGGCGAGCTCGAGTCCGTAGCCGGACAGGTACAGCTGGGTGTACAGCGTCAGGCTCGAATGTCCGCACGAGAGCACGAAGCGGTCGCGGCCGACCCACTCGGGGTCGGTCGGATCGTGGCGCATCACACGCTGGAAAAGGGTGTACGCGAGGGGAGCGAGGCTCATCGCGGTACCGGGATGCCCGTTTCCGACCTTCTGCACGGCGTCGGCGGCGAGCACGCGCGCGGTGTCGACGGCCTTGGTGTCCAGGTCGGTCCAGTCGGCAGGATGCGCAGGCTGGGTGAGGGTGCGGATCTCGTCTGTGATCGACACGAGCTTGAAGTCTCCTGACATGGGTGTACGGGGTCCCGGCGGGTGGAAGTCGGCCCGCGCGCTACTTCAGACTAATGCGCTGCTCCGAACGGGTCGATTCGGTCCGGGCAACGGTCCGGTCTACCATCGTTCGTAGTAGAGGAGCGTCCGGAACCGGGCGACCGTGAACGGGCGAAACGAAGGTGCGGATCCGCGTGGGACAAGGAGACAGTGTGCGGGCAGGGCGACGGCCGGGAGGACACGGCTTCGGCGCCCCCGAAGCGCCGAGCGCCCCGCGCCCCGACACCGCGTGGGGCCGGATCTCCGGCACCGTCCTCGCCTACATAGCGTTGACCAAGCCGCGGGTGATCGAACTCCTGCTGGTCGCGACCATTCCCGCGATGCTGTTCGCCGACCGCGGCAACGTCGACATCGTGCTCATCCTGAGCACCCTGTTCGGCGGCTGGATGGGTGCGGCGAGCGCCAACTCGCTCAACTGCGTCGTCGACGCCGACATCGACAAGGTGATGAAACGCACGGCGTTGCGTCCGCTCGCCCGGCAGACGGTGCCGACACGCAACGCCCTCGTCTTCGGCATGCTGCTCGGCATCGCGTCCTTCACGTGGTTGTGGTGGCGCGCCAACCTGTTGGCCGGACTGCTGGTCGTGGCGACGATCGCGTTCTACGTGCTCGTGTACACGATGGTGCTCAAACGCCGGACCTGGCAGAACGTGGTCTGGGGCGGGGCTGCCGGATGTATGCCCGTGATGGTCGGCTGGGCCGCCGTGACGGGTTCGCTGAGCTGGGAACCCATCGTGTTGTTCCTGGTCATCTTCTTCTGGACGCCGCCGCACACCTGGGCGCTCGCGATGCGTTACAAGGAGGACTACAAGGCAGCCGGCGTGCCGATGTTGCCGGTCATCGCCACCGAGCAGCACGTCACGAAGCAGATCGTGCTCTACACCTGGGCGACCGTGATCGCGACGCTGGTGATCGTCCCGGCCGCCGGTGTGATCTACGCGGCCGTCGCGCTGCTCGCGGGCGCCTGGTTCCTGATCGTCGCGCACCAGCTGTTCAACAGTGTGCGCGGCGGGGCGTCGGTCAAGCCGCTCAAGCTGTTCCTCCAGTCCAACAACTACCTCGCGGTGGTGTGCCTGGGCCTGGCGATCGACTCCGTGCTCGCACTGCCGACGATCGGCTCGTACTTCTGATCCACGCTTCACGACGAACGCCCCGGCCGAGCGGCCGGGACGTTCGTCGTGCCGGGTCCGGAGATCACGGGATCAGGACGATCGATCCGGTGGTCCGGCGTCCTTCGAGATCGGCGTGGGCGCGGGCGGCCTCGGCGAGGGGATAGCTCGCTCCCACGCGGAGCTTCAGCGACCCGTCGGCGAGCGCCGCGAGCACGTCGCCCGCCCGCCACAGCAGCTCCTCGCGGTCTCGGGTGTAGTGCACGAGGGTCGGCCGCGTGACGAACAGCGAACCCGCCGGGTTCAGCCGCTGCAGGTCGAAGGGCGGGACGGGTCCGCTCGCGGCACCGAACAGCGCGACCGTGCCGCGCACGCGGACGGACGCGAGCGACGCCTCGAAGGTCGCGGCACCGACACCGTCGTAGGCTGCGGCCACCCCCTCGCCGTCGGTGAGCTCGCGCACCTTCTCGGCGAGGTCGTCGCCGTAGCGCAGCACCTCCGCGGCGCCGGCCTCCCGCGACAGGGCTTCCTTCTCGTCGGAGGACACGGTGGTGATCACCCGCACGCCCTTCGCGACGGCGAGTTGCGTCAGGATCAGCCCCACACCACCGGCACCTGCGTGGACGAGCACCGTCTCGCCGGGCTGGGCCGGGTGGACGGAGTTCAGCAGGTAGTGCGCGGTCATGCCCTGCAGGAGGACCGAGGCGGCCTGCTCGGCCGGCACCGAGTCCGGGACCGGCACGGCGACCTGCTCGCGGACGCGGACCAGTTCGGCGTACGAGCCGGGTGCCTCGCACCACGACACTCGGTCGCCTACCGCCGTGTCCCGCACACCCTCGCCGAGGGCGACGACCGTGCCCGTGCCCTCCGAGCCCGGGATGTACGGCAGCTCCGTGCCGTAGAGGCCGGTGCGGAAGTAGGTGTCGATGAAGTTGACGCCGATCGCGTCGGTGCGAACCAGCAGCTCACCCGGTCCGGGCGAGGGGTCGGGTCGTTCGACGGGGACGAGGACGTCGGGGCCTCCGTGCTGTGCCACTTCGATTGCGTGCATAGCGCTCACAGTATTCTGCAGACATGAGCGTCGAAACACAGGTCGTGGCCGCACCGGCCGACATCGTCTCGTCCATCCGCAGCTTCGTCGCCGAGCACGGAGGTTCCGGGAAGGCCGTGCTGCAGCCGATCGGTCTGTCCGGCGTCCGGATCACCGTGGTCGCCGCCGACGGCACCCTCGGCGACCGCGTCGCGAAGGACCTCCCGACGGCGCGCGCCATCGTCGAGGAGATCCCCGACGTCACCGTCTCCGAGTGGGACCGCGAGGTCACCAGCATCGCCAACCCGCAGAAGGGTCACTGGGCGAAGATGGCCGGTTGGGTGGCACGTCAGACGAAGTTCCCCAAGGCCCGCAACGAGCGCTGACCGGCCCGACATCCGTACGACGACACGCGGCCCCTTCCCGGAAGTCCGGGGAGGGGCCGCGTCGTCGAACGGTCAGGCCGGAACGGGCTCGCGATCCGGTGCGGTCGTGCGCGTCCGTCCGGCCGCCCAGACCGCGGCGGTCGCCGCCGTGCACAGTCCGGCGCCGGCGACGTGGAAGACGACCAGCACGGCAGGCACGTCCGTCCAGAACTGGACGAGGCCGATGCCGGCCTGTGCGACCACCAGGGCCAGGACGACCTTCAGACGCAGCGTGACGGCTCGGGGTGCATGGACCGCGTAGACGGCGAAGGTGAGGCCGATCAGCAGCGCGAGATAGCCGATGAGCGCTTCGGCGTGCAGGTGGACGAGATTGGTGATGTCGAGCGCGAGGCGCGGGACGGGTCTGTCGACGCTCTTGTCTCCGGCGTGCGGGCCGGCGCCGGTGACCATCGTGCCGAGCACGAGGACCACGGCGAGCGCGACACCCGACAAGGCGGTGAGCCGGCGCAGCGGCTGGGGCAATACCTGCACCACCGTGCCGTCGTCCGGCTCGCTCACCTTCGCGTAGAGCACTGTCGCCAGCCACACCATGAGCATCGATGCGAGCAGGTGGATCGCGACCGTCCACCAGGCGAGACCGGCCAGGACGGTGATGCCGCCGATGATCGCCTGCAGCACGGTGCCTGCCGGCATCAACCACGCCCAGGCGATGACCTCCTTGCGGCGCCGCGCACGGGTGACGGCCAGGACGATCGCGGCTGCGACGGCCACGACCACGAAGGTCAGCAGCCGGTTGCCGAACTCGACCACCTGGTGCAGGGTGTTCACCCCGCTCGACACACCCACCGGGACCAGCGACCCGGGGAAGCACTGCGGCCAGGTCGGGCAACCCAGTCCGGAGGCAGTGACGCGGACGACCGAGCCGGTCACTGCGATGCCGCCCTGGGTGAGAATCGTGAGGAACGCGATGATCTTCTGCGTCCGCAGCGACGGCAGGGGGAGACGGTCGACAAGGCTCAGGTAGCCGCGATACAACACGGTTCGATGGTACGGCGTGAACCACTACACGCTGTAGTTGGGTCGTGCCCGATCGGGCCGCCCACGACTCAGGTGAAGCGGAACCAGCGCGCCGCGGCGGTGCCGCCGATCACCGTCCACACGAGCAGCGAGACGATCGACAACCAGTCGAACACACCCGAGGTGGCGTTCTCGAGCGCGAGCGTCAACGCCCCCGACGGCACGATCCGCAGCAGGTGGACCACCGCTTCGGGGATCACGTCGCCGAGCACCACGACGCTGCCGATGCCCAACAGCACGAACCACACGATGTTCGCGAGGGCGAGCACGATCTCGGCGCGCAGGGTTCCACCGAGCAGCAGCCCCAGTGTCGCGAACATCACCGTGCCCAAGGCGATGACGACCGCCCCGATGAGCAGGTCGACGGGGGAGGGGCGCCAGCCCAGGGCCAGCCCGATGGCACCGAGCAACACGGCCTGCAGGACGACGACGATGCCCACCGCCGCGCTCTTGCCAGCGATGATTCCCCACTTGGGCAGCGCGGTCGCGCCGATCCGCTTGAGGGCGCCGTAGCGGCGGTCGAAGCCCACGGCGATCGCCTGACCGGTGAACGCCGTCGACATCACGGCCACCATCATCACCGCTGGCAGCACGCTGTCGACCCGCGAGTCGCCGAGATCGCCGATCGGTAGCAGCGACAGGCCGATCAGCAGCGTGATCGGAATGAACATGGTCAGTAGGAGCTGCTCGCCGTTGCGCAGCAGCAACTTGAGTTCCATGGCGGTCTGCGCCGCGAGCATCTTCGACGGCGAGTTCGGCTGCGGTCGCGGGGTGAAGGTCCCTTCCGCAAACCGGTTGTTCGCCAGACGATCGTGGGTCACGCTCACCCTCTCAACTCCCGACCGGTCAACTCGAGGAAGACGTCCTCGAGGCTGCGCTGATCCACCCGGATCTCGGTTGCCAGTGCGCCCAGATTCGCGCACCAGGTCGCCACCGCCGCGACGACGGACGGTTCGATCGTGCCCTCGACGAGATACCGCCCGGGATTGTCCTCCCGTATCCGGTAGGTGCCGGCCAGGGCGGACTGCAGGGCACTCAGGTCGAGGCCCGGAGGCGCGGACAGCCACAGCTGGCCCTCGGCGCCGTCGCGGGTGACTTCGTCGGGTGTCCCTGCGGCGACCACCCGCCCGTGATCGATGATGACGATCTCGTCGGCGAGCTCTTCCGCCTCGTCCATGAGGTGGGTGGTGAGCAGCACGCTCACACCGTCGCGGCGCAGTGCGTCGATCAGTTCCCAGACGAGCAGCCGGGCCTGTGCGTCGAGACCCGCCGTCGGTTCGTCGAGGAACACCAGTTCGGGGCGCCCCACCAGCGCGCATGCGAGCGCGAGGCGTTGCTGTTGTCCGCCCGACAATCGGCGGTAGGGGGTGCGGCGGGCGTCGGTGAGCCCGAGGCGCTGGAGCAGCCAGTCGGGGTCGAGGGGATCCGCCGAGTACGCCGCCACCAGGTCGAGCATCTCACCGGCCCGCGAACCGGGATAGGCGCCGCCACCCTGCAGCATCACGCCGATCCGGGGGCGGAGGGCGTCGGAATCGGCGACGGGATCGAGCCCCAGGACGCGGACTGTGCCCACGTCGGGAGTGACGAACCCCTCGCACATTTCCACAGTGGTGGTCTTACCGGCGCCGTTCGGGCCGAGGAGGGCGAGCACCTGGGCGCGTTCGACGGTCAGATCGAGACCGTTCACGGCGGTGACGCCCCCGTAGGTCTTGACGACGCCGTCCAGGCGCACGGCCGGTACCGCACCGGCGGGAGAACTCGGGGTCACAGGGTTCCAGCCTAGGCGTCCGCGGTTTCCGCCGGACGCGGTGGTGTGCGCTCCTGCAGCCGCCACGGCAGCCGGGAGCGTGTGGCGACGATGATCAGACCGACCACGACGATGGTCGCGATCGACGCCTGGACGATGATGAACGGTTGGTATTCGCTGCCGTTGGGCATGAGGATCATGCCGACAACCGACGAGAACGCGATGGTGGGGATCCGGAAGACCGGGCGGGTCGCCCAGGCCGCGAGCGGGATCACCGCCCACAGCAGGTACCACGGTTGCACGACCGGGAAGAGCAGCACGATCGCGCCCAGCGAGACCCCCAGCGCACCGACCGGATGGATCCGTCCCATGAGCACCGCGAGCAGCATGCGCATCGTGACGAAAGCGGCCACCAGCGCTGCGATGGGGCGCGTGATGGACAGCACGGCCGTCGTGTGGTCGCCGAGACCGAGCAGCACGCCGCCGAGGCCGGTACCCATGCCGAGCAGGGTCGGGATCGACATCCAGCTGCGGACCTCCGTGGCGGTGCCCAGGGTCTTCGTCCAGCCGAAGCCCAGGCCGCTGCCCCAGCTCATAGCGCCGATGACGACGCAGGTCCCGATGCCGAGGATCGCGGCGGCGGCGAGCACGGCGCGGAAGCCGCCACCCCACTTGCGGGCAAGGGCCATGCCGACGAATCCGAGTGCGAGCAGCGAGGGCACCTTGATCATCGACGACAGGGCGATCAGCGCGGTGCCGGCCGCGAGCCACCCCGCGAGACGCAGGCGCGAGGCCGCCTCGTCGTCCGGGTGGACGGCCCGCAGCGCGAGCTCGACACCGGCGAGCATGAGCCCGAGCATCAGTGCCTCGTTGTGGATGCCCGCGACCAGGTGGAAGAGCAACAGCGGGTTCGCGGCACCGAGCCACAACGCGCTCACCGACGCAACGCCGCACCGGCGGGCGAGCCGCGGCAGCGCCCACACGATCAGGGCCACACCCACGAGCGCGAGCAGCCGGTGGACGAAGATGCCGGCCACGATGTTCTCGCCCGTGAGGTACGTGATCTTCTCGCCGATCCACAGGAAGGCCGGGCCGTAGGGGGCCGAGGTGTCGCGCCAGATGTTCGGCACCGTCCGGGTCAGGACGTGGTCGACCCCCAGCGCGCCGGCCGGACCGATCGCGTAGGGATCGAGCCCGCGCGCGGCAATCTCGCTCTGCGCAAGATACGAGTAGACGTCCTTGCTGAACATCGGCGGAGCGACGACCAGCGGAAGGATCCACAGCAGCAAGGTGCGGTCGAGCTGCGACCGGGACAGTCGGCGCACGGGACCGTCCGGTGCGCCCCGGCCGATCGCGAACCGGCCGAGCAGCAACCAGGCGAGGATCACCAGCGCCGTGCCGATCATGGTCGTCGTGAGGGCGGCGCTCGGCATGCGTGCCGCCAGTCCGAGGGCGCGGACGCCCTGCACGGGGTTCTGCAGGACCGGCTGGGCGCCGGCGCCGAGTGCCCCGACTGCCATGAGGACGGCACCGGTGGCGCCGAGCAGCCGGATGCGGTGGAGGTAGACGTTCTCGATCGCGTCGAGTCCGCGACCTTCGATCTCGTCGCCGTGCAGGACGACCGAGACATCGGCGTGTGGTCCCGGGGCATCGAGGCCCAGAGCGCGTCGGATCCACACGTGCAGCCGTTCGCGGACCCCGGATCGGCCCGGCGACGGAGACGTCGTGTGCGGGGCGGACAGGGGAGGAGTCGACGGCACGTCAGAAGCGTAACGGGACGACGAGGGTGGTCTCCGACGGCTCCGTCACGAGGTGTAACAAAGGGCACCCTTGGTGGACCGTCCTTCCGAATTCCGTCACACTGGTGTTGTGAAATACCCGTCCGACACCACCGACACCGCAGAACGCGCAGGTCACGCACCTGCCGCGACGGCGTCGCGCGTCGAGGACACCCGCAAGAGTCCTGCTTCGACGGGCCGCGAGATCCCGGAGGGTCAGACCCGCGCCGCCGTCGTGCAGCTGCTGCTCGAAGAAGGTCCCATCACCGCGCCGGAGATCGGCGAGCGTCTGGGGCTCAGCGCCGCGGGCGTGCGACGCCATCTCGACGCGCTCATCGAGTCCGGTGAGGCGCAGGCCGCCGCGCCGCCGCGCAGGCAAGGACGCGGTCGTGGCCGCCCCGCCCGCCGCTTCCAGCTCACCGCCGTCGGACGCGCCCGCCTCGGGCACTCCTACGACGATCTCGCCACCGCCGCCATGCGGCACCTCCGCGAACTCGGCGGCGACGCTGCCGTGGAGGACTTCGCACGCCGCCGTGTGGACTCGATCCTCGGCACCATCGCGCCCGCCGACGAGAACCTCGACGACGTCGAGAGCGTCGCCGAGGAGATCGCCGGGGCGTTCACCGCCTCCGGTTTCGCCGCCTCGACCCGCCGCGTCGGCACCGGCGTGCAGATCTGCCAGCACCACTGCCCGGTCTCGCACGTCGCGGAGCAGTTCCCCGAACTGTGCGAGGCGGAGCAGGAGGCCTTCGTGCGGATCCTCGGAACCCACGTGCAACGCCTGGCGACGATCGCGAACGGC
Source organism: Rhodococcus sp. 852002-51564_SCH6189132-a (assembly GCF_001665495.1). Taxonomy (NCBI): domain Bacteria; kingdom Bacillati; phylum Actinomycetota; class Actinomycetes; order Mycobacteriales; family Nocardiaceae; genus Rhodococcus; species Rhodococcus sp. 852002-51564_SCH6189132-a. Next base: position 29,026 of record NZ_LZMJ01000015.1, on the reverse strand, counting down.
GACGCCTTCTGCACGACACACGTGCCCGTTCTCTCCAAAGCGGACGCGCCCCGTCCGGAGCCGCCTACGTGACGATCCCACCGCGAGTGCTCCGCGAACCAGGGCACATCAGGAAGACATCCACCCACCCGTCGACCGTCGACGCACAGCCCGCGCCGACGCCCACCAGACTCCGGAAGGAGCTCGCATGACCGTCGCATCGGATCAGACGTCCGGAACCGCGCCGCTGACGCAGGAAGAGACGATCGATTCTCTCGGCCACTACGAATACGGCTGGGCGGACCCCGACACCGCGGGCGCCACGGCGCAGCGCGGCCTGTCCGAAGAGGTCGTGCGGGACATCTCCGCCAAGAAGAACGAGCCTGAGTGGATGCTCGATATCCGCCTCAAGGCGCTGCGCACCTTCGACAAGAAGCCGATGCCGGTGTGGGGCTCGAACCTCGACGGAATCGACTTCGACAACATCAAGTACTTCGTGCGCTCGACGGAGAAGCAGGCCGCGAGCTGGGACGAGCTCCCCGAGGACATCAAGAACACCTACGACAGGCTGGGCATCCCGGAGGCGGAGAAGCAGCGCCTCATCGCCGGTGTCGCCGCCCAGTACGAGTCCGAGGTGGTCTACCACCAGATCCGCGAGGACCTCGAGAGCCAGGGCGTGATCTTCCTCGACACCGACTCGGGCCTGCGCGAGCACCCCGAGCTGTTCAAGGAGTACTTCGGCACGGTCATCCCGGCCGGCGACAACAAGTTCTCCGCCCTGAACACCGCGGTGTGGTCGGGTGGCTCGTTCATCTACGTCCCGCCGGGTGTGCACGTCGACATTCCGCTGCAGGCCTACTTCCGCATCAACACGGAGAACATGGGCCAGTTCGAGCGGACCCTGATCATCGTCGACGAGGGCGCCTCGGTGCACTACGTCGAGGGCTGCACCGCCCCGATCTACAAGTCCGACTCGCTGCACTCCGCGGTCGTCGAGATCATCGTCAAGAAGGGCGGCCACTGCCGCTACACGACCATCCAGAACTGGTCGAACAACGTCTACAACCTGGTGACCAAGCGCACCAAGGTCGAGGCCGGCGGCTCGATGGAATGGATCGACGGCAACATCGGTTCCAAGGTGACGATGAAGTACCCGGCAGTGTGGATGATGGGCGAGCACGCTCGCGGTGAGGTGCTCTCCGTCGCCTTCGCCGGCGAGGGCCAGCACCAGGACACCGGCGCGAAGATGCTGCACCTGGCTCCGCACACCTCCTCGACCATCGTGTCGAAGTCGGTGGCGCGCGGCGGTGGACGTGCCTCCTACCGCGGCCTCGTGCAGGTCAACAAGGGCGCCCACGGCTCGAAGTCGACGGTCAAGTGCGACGCGCTGCTCGTCGACCAGATCAGCCGTTCCGACACCTACCCGTACGTCGACATCCGTGAGGACGACGTCACGATGGGTCACGAGGCGACCGTCTCGAAGGTGAGCGACGACCAGCTGTTCTACCTGATGAGCCGCGGACTCGACGAGGACGAGGCCATGGCCATGGTGGTGCGCGGATTCGTCGAGCCCATCGCCAAGGAACTACCGATGGAGTACGCCCTCGAACTCAACCGCTTGATCGAACTGCAGATGGAAGGGGCAGTCGGCTAAATGACTGCGGAAGCGAAGAACACGCCGGCTACAGCGACGGGCGTGCAGGATGCCGTGCGTGCCGAGAACCGGGTGCCGGCAATCAACAAGGGTGAGGTCTTCACGTCCTTCGATGTGAACGCCTTCGAGATTCCGTCGGGTCGCGACGAGGTGTGGCGGTTCACCCCGCTGCGCCGCCTGCGCGGTCTGCACGACGGCACCGCTCCCGCGACCGGCACCGCGACCGTCGAGGTCACCCCGGTCGACGGCGTGCAGGTCGAGACCGTGGCGCGCGACGACGCGCGACTCGGACAGGCCGGTGTGCCGTTCGACCGGATCGCAGCACAGGCGTACTCGTCGTTCGAGACCGCGACCGTTCTCACCGTCGGCCGCGAGGTCGAGGTCGCCGAGCCCGTCACCGTGACGATCACGGGACCGGGCGAGGGCGCCGTCGCCTACGGTCACGTGCAGATCCGGCTCGAGGCGTTCGCCAACCTCACGCTCGTCATCGACCAGCGCGGCAGCGGCACCTACGCCGAGAACATCGAGTTCGTGCTCGGCGACAGCGCACAGCTGAAGGTCGTCGCGGTGCAGGACTGGGCCGACGACGCCGTACACGTCGCCGCGCACCACGCTCGCGTCGGCCGCGATGCCGTGCTGCGCCACTTCACCGTGGCGCTCGGCGGCGATCTCGTGCGCGTGTCGGCGACCACCAAGTACGACGGCCCCGGCGGCGACGCCGAACTGCTCGGCCTGTACTTCGCCGACGCCGGCCAGCACTTCGAGCAGCGCCTGCTCGTCGACCACTCGCAGCCGAACTGCAAGTCGAACGTCGTGTACAAGGGTGCGCTGCAGGGCGATCCGGCCTCCGGCAAGCCCGACGCGCACACCGTGTGGATCGGCGATGTGCTCATCCGCGCCGAGGCCGAGGGCACCGACACCTTCGAGCTCAACCGCAACCTGGTGCTCACCGACGGTGCGCGCGCCGACTCCGTGCCGAACCTCGAGATCGAGACCGGTGAGATCGTCGGTGCCGGACACGCGTCGGCGACCGGCCGCTTCGACGACGAGCAGCTGTTCTACCTGCGTGCTCGCGGTATCCCCGAGGAGGAAGCGCGTCGCCTCGTCGTCCGCGGCTTCTTCCACGAGCTGCTCGAGCGCATCACGGTCGCCGAGGTCCGCGAACGGCTCGAGGCCGCCATCGAGGCGGAACTCGCCGCCGTCGGCGCCTGACGGCCGTCTCCCCGTACTCCCGATACCTCTCCACTAAGGAAACGCATTTCGATGTCCACACCTTCGAACGTCCTCGAGATCAAGGACCTGCACGTCCGCGTCGCTCAGAACGACGAGAACGCTGAACCCATCGACATTCTCAAGGGCGTCGATCTCACGGTCCGCTCGGGTGAGACGCACGCCATCATGGGCCCCAACGGCTCCGGAAAGTCCACCCTGTCGTACGCGATCGCCGGCCACCCCAAGTACGAGATCACCTCGGGCAGTATCACCCTCAACGGTGAGGACGTGCTCGAGATGAGCGTCGACGAGCGCGCCCGCGCCGGCCTGTTCCTCGCGATGCAGTACCCGGTCGAGGTGCCCGGCGTGTCGATGTCGAACTTCCTCCGCACCGCCGCGACCGCCGTGCGCGGCGAGGCTCCCAAGCTGCGCCACTGGGTCAAGGAGGTCAAGCAGGCGATGTCCGAGCTGGACATCGATCAGGCCTTCGGCGAGCGCAGTGTCAACGAGGGCTTCTCCGGTGGCGAGAAGAAGCGCCACGAGATCCTGCAGCTCGGTCTGCTGAAGCCGAAGATCGCTATCCTCGACGAGACCGACTCGGGCCTCGACGTGGACGCGCTGCGCGTCGTCTCCGAGGGCGTGAACCGCTACCAGGAGAACGAGAACGGCGGCGTCCTGCTCATCACCCACTACACCCGCATCCTGCGCTACATCAAGCCGCAGTTCGTGCACGTCTTCGTGGGTGGCCGCGTCGTCGAGTCCGGTGGCCCCGAGCTCGCCGACGAGCTCGAGACCAACGGCTACGTTCGTTTCACCCAGGCAGCAACGCAAGGAGCGTGATCGGATGACGGTGCCGGTGCGGACCTTGGACATCGCCCGGATCAGGGCGGATTTCCCGATCCTCGCGCGCACGGTGCGCGACGGCAAACCCCTGGTCTACCTCGACTCGGGGGCCACCTCCCAGCGTCCGGTGCAGGTGCTCGACGCCGAGCGTGAGTTCCTGGCGACGCGGAACGCGGCCGTGCACCGCGGTGCGCATGCGTTGTCGGAGGAGGCGACCGACTCGTACGAGGACGCCCGCGCTGTCATCGCGTCTTTCGTCGGGGTCGACGTCGACGAGGTGGTGTTCACCAAGAATGCCACCGAGTCGCTCAACCTCGTCGCCTACGCCTTCGCCGACGACCGGTTCCCGCACCGGCTCGGACCCGGTGACGAGATCGTCGTCACCGAGCTCGAGCACCACGCGAATCTCGTTCCGTGGCAGGAACTCGCGCGGCGCACGGGTGCCACCCTGCGCTGGTACGGCGTCACCGACGACGGCCGCATCGATCTCGACTCGCTGACGCTGACCGACGCTGTGAAGGTCGTGGCGTTCACGCACCAGTCGAACGTGACCGGCGCGGTCGCCCCCGTCGAGGAGATCGTGCGACGCGCGAAGGAGATCGGCGCGATCGTCGTGCTCGACGCGTGCCAGTCGGTGCCGCACATGGCCGTCGACTTCCGCGCCCTCGGAGTCGACTTCGCCGCATTTTCCGGACACAAGATGTTCGGTCCGTCCGGCGTCGGCGTTCTCTACGGTCGCCGCGACCTGCTCGCCGACGTGCCGCCGTTCATCACCGGTGGCTCGATGATCGAGACGGTGACGATGGAGGCCACGACCTTCGCCGCACCGCCGCAGCGATTCGAGGCCGGTTCGCCCATGGTCTCGCAGGCCGTCGGCCTCGGTGCCGCTGTGCGCTATCTGCAGGACATCGGGATGGACGCCGTCGCTGCACACGAACACGAGCTGACCGCTGCTGCGCTCGCCGAGCTGGGCGGCATCGACGGCGTGCGCATCATCGGACCCACGACCGCCGAACAGCGGGGCGGGGCGGTGTCGTTCGTCGTGGACGGAATCCATGCGCACGATCTCGGCCAGATCCTCGACGACGAGGGCGTGGAGATCCGGGTCGGACACCACTGTGCCTGGCCGCTGCACCGCCGCTTCGGGGTGGCCGCGACCGCCCGCGCATCGTTCGCCGTGTACAACACGCCGGACGAGGTGCAGGCACTCGGCGCGGCGATCCGGCGCGCCCAGAAGTTCTTCGGGGAGGCGTGATCCGATGCGGATGGAGCAGATGTACCAGGAAGTGATCCTGGACCACTACAAGCACCCGCACAATCGCGGACTGCGCGAACCGTTCGGCGCCGAAGTGCACCACGTCAACCCGACCTGCGGCGACGAGGTGACCCTGCGCGTGCACATCGACGGTGACACCGTCGCCGACGTCTCCTACGACGGGCAGGGCTGCTCGATCAGCCAGGCGTCGACGTCCGTGCTCACCGACCAGGTGATCGGCGTTCCGCTCGGCGATGCACTGAAGATCGTCGAGGGGTTCGTCGAGATGGTCGGCAGTCGCGGCACTGTCGAAGGCGACGAGGACCTGATCGGCGACGGCATCGCGTTCGCCGGCGTCGCGAAGTACCCGGCGCGCGTGAAGTGCGCGTTGCTGGGCTGGATGGCCTTCAAGGACGCGGTCGCGCAGACCGTGGACGCAGCCCCCGCCGACCTGGCGGGCGGCGCGCACACCCTTTCGAGCGGAGGACAGAACTGATGACCGAACCCGCACCGGGCACCGTGAACACCGACGAGAATCCGACGGCCGACGCCGGCGCGGACGAGACCTCGACGCTGGTCGCGGCCACGGCCCCGCCGCTGGATCCGGGCCGCCTCGACGAACTCGAGGAAGCGCTGCGCGACGTCGTCGACCCCGAGCTCGGCATCAACGTCGTCGATCTCGGTCTCATCTACGGGATCTCCGAGGTCGACGAGACCGTGACCGTGGATATGACGCTCACCTCGGCGGCGTGCCCCCTCACCGATGTCATCGAGGAGCAGGCCAAGGGCGCACTCGTGCGCAGCGGCCTCTGCGACGAGCTGCGCATCAACTGGGTGTGGATGCCGCCGTGGGGTCCCGACAAAATCACCGACGACGGACGCGAGCAGCTGCGCGCACTCGGCTTCACCGTCTGATCCGGCTGTCTCCGGCTCCGAGCCTCGGCGCCTGATCTTCGACTTCTCGTCGGAGGTCAGGCGCCTTTGCGTTCGCCGGAGGTCTTCTTGGCGGCCGTCTTCTTGGCGGGACTCTTCTTCGCCGTGCTCTTCGACGCCGAACTCTTGGACGCGGTCTTCTTCGCCGTGCTCTTCTTGGCGGGACTCTTCTTGGCCGCCGAACTCTTCGACGCCGTTTTCTTCGCGGGGGCCTTCTTCGCGTCCTCGTCTTCATCCTCGTCATTCTTCGAGGACTTCTTCCCGCCGGAGGACGAACCGGACGGGACCTTCTTGCCCGCCGCGTCGACGCTGCGCTGCAGGGCCGCCACGAGGTCGAGCACCTCGGCGTCCTCTTCGCCGGTGTCGTGTTCGGCGACCTGGAAGACCTTCTCGCCGCCGCGGGCGAGGGCCTCGTCGATCAGCGTGCGCAGTTCCACCTGGTACTCGTCGGTGAACTCGGTGGGATCGAAATCGTCGGACATCGACTCGACGAGGGTCTCGGCCATCGCGAGTTCGCGTTGCTTCGGCTTCTCGATGTCGTCGAGCGACTCGAACTCGGCTGCGCGAACCTCGTCGGGCCACAGCAGGGTCTGCAGGATGAGCAGACCGTCACGGGTACGCAAGGCCGCCAGCCGGGTGCGCTGACGAAGGGTGAAATGCACCAGCGCCGTCCGGTCGCTCTGCTCGAGAGTCGCGGCGAGCAGGCCGTAGGCCTTCGGCGACGACGAATCGGGTTCGAGATAGTAGGACTTCTCGAACAGGATCGGGTCGATCTGCTCGGTGGGCACGAACTGCAGCACCGGAATCTCGTGCTTCTCGGCGGCGGGGAGTTTCTCGAAGTCCTCGTCGGTGAGCACGACCCGCTCGCCGTCCTCGGAGTCGTACGCCTTGTCGATCTCCTGGTAGGGGACGACCTCCCCGCACTCGGTACACACACGCTGATACTTGATCCGTCCACCGTCCTTCGCGTGCACCTGGTGGAAGGAGATGTCGTGCGACTCGGTCGCCGAGTACACCTTCACCGGCACGTTGACGAGGCCGAACGCGAGTGAGCCTTTCCAGATCGACCGCATGTGTCCATCATGATCGACACCTCGGGAGCACGCTGGAAAGCTGCGAAACTCACCGGGCGGTTCGCCGAGCCCTTCGCCACACGCCGCACCCGGCGGATCAGCGGAGCGAACGCAGAATGGTTCCGCGCGCACCCGTCGGCAGCACCCGGAACAGCCGCCACATCGTGGCCGCCACGCCAGTCGCGTCGTCGCGACCGGACAGGTAGGCGCGCTGCTGCTCGACCGGCAAAGCGAAGAACGCGTCGAAGAACTCGATCGCTCCGCGTGCGTCGAGTCGCAGCAGGACCCGCAGTCCCATCTGCCGCAGGGTCGCCACCGAGCGGGCGCGCACCGGCCACAGGACGCGCTGGGGGTCCTCGCCGAGGCGCACCGCGTCGATCACCGCATCCGCGGTGGACAGGGCGGTGGCCACCGCGTATCCCGTGGCCGGATGCATGAGACCACCGCGAGCGCCGAAGCCGATCACCCCGGGTGCCGTCGGTGCGCTCTCGACGGCGAAGCGCACCCGTTCGACCTGCTCGTCGCCGGTCGTGCGCACGCCTCGCGCCGCGAGGCGGATGTGCAGGCGCCGTTCTAGTTCGCCGAGACCGAGCGCCGGGCGACCGACGAGGCAGGTCTCCTCGAGGATCGTGCGTCCGTCGCCGACCGGCACCGCATACAGGAAGGACGGCACGTCGTCGGGGCCCGTGCCGTTGTCGCGGCGCCAGTCCATGAACCAGGCGTCGTGGCCGTCGAGTGCCGGAGCTGCGGTCGTATCGTCGACGATCAGCCCGAATGCCGTCTGCTGGGCACGTTCCGGTTCGGCGGGAACCCCGCGGGCATCGACGACGTAGCGGGCAGTCACCCGGCGTCCGTCGCCGAGGACCACGCCGTCCGCATCGACGTCGCGTACCCGACCCGTGACCACCGTGACGGCGTCGAGGGCGAGGAAGTCCTGCAGGCACGCCGTGTCCAGCACCCGGTAGGCACGATCGACGATCCGGGGCTCGGTCGTCCACGCCGCGGGCCTGTCGATGCGTGCTGCCACCACCTCGTCGGGCAGCCAGGCGGGCAGTTCGTCGGCCCACGCCGCGTAGGTCGCGGTCCACCGACGCTGTGGACGCACGTCGACGGCCGTCACCGACAACCCGGCCGCGGCGGCACGGAACGCCAATGCACGGCCGGCGGGGCCGAGTCCGGCCACGACGAGGTCGGTGGAGGGAAGGTGGGTCACGGGCGCCAGCCTAGGTTGCGCACGGGGAGAACCCGGCCGCGCGTGGCGAGGGGTAGTGCATCTCACCGTGGGAGAGAGGTGCTGTCACTGTAAAATGGGTGATTCGTGTGCCCGGCTGTTTGCCAACATGGCACCCATCCATCGTCCTTCGTTCTAGGAGCCCGTGCGTGATCACCGCTACCGACCTCGAAGTCCGCGCCGGCGTGCGGACGCTGCTCACCGCCCCCGGCTCGGGGCTGCGGGTGCAGGCCGGGGACCGGATCGGCCTCGTGGGACGTAACGGTGCCGGCAAGACCACGACCCTGCGGATCCTCGCGGGTGAAGGCGAACCCTACGCCGGCGCCGTGATCCGTTCCGGAGACATCGGTTACCTGCCGCAGGATCCCAAGGAGGGCAATCTCGACGTCCTCGCCAAGGACCGGGTGCTCTCGGCGCGAGGTCTCGACGAGATCCTCCGCAGCATGGAGAAGCAGCAGGCGCTCATGGCGGAGGCCGTCGACGAGAAGATCCGCGACCGTGCCGTGCGCAAGTACGGTTCGCTCGAAGAGCGTTTCGCGACGCTCGGCGGATACGTCGCCGAATCCGAGGCTGCGAGCATCTGCCACAGCCTCGGCCTGCCCGACCGGGTCCTCGGCCAACCCCTCCACACGCTGTCGGGTGGTCAGCGCCGCCGTGTCGAACTCGCCCGCATCCTGTTCGCAGCCTCGGACGGCTCCGGCGGGAAGTCCGACACCACGCTGCTGCTCGACGAGCCGACCAACCACCTCGACGCCGACTCGATCACCTGGCTGCGCGGCTTCCTGCAGAACCACGACGGTGGGCTCATCGTCATCAGCCACGACGTCGACCTGCTCGCCGACGTGGTGAACAAGGTGTGGTTCCTCGACGCGGTGCGCGGCGAGGCCGACGTCTACAACATGGGCTGGAAGAAGTACCTCGACGCACGCGCCACCGACGAGGCGCGGCGCCGGCGCGAGCGTGCGAACGCCGAGAAGAAGGCGTCCGCCCTGCAGAAGCAGGCCGCGAAGCTCGGAGCGAAGGCCACGAAGGCCACGGCCGCCCAGAACATGGCCAAGCGTGCCGAGAAGCTGCTCTCCGACCTCGACGACGTGCGCGTCGCCGACAAGGTGGCCAAGATCCGGTTCCCCACACCGGCCGCCTGCGGAAAAACCCCGCTGATGGCCAAGGAACTGACCAAGGTCTACGGCTCCCTGGAGATCTTCACCGGCGTCGACCTCGCGATCGACCGGGGCAGCCGCGTCGTCGTCCTCGGCCTCAACGGTGCCGGCAAGACGACGCTGCTGCGACTGCTCGCCGGTGTGGAGCAGCCGGATCTCGGCGAACTCGTGCCCGGCCACGGTCTGAAGATCGGCTACTTCGCGCAGGAGCACGACACCATCGACGACTCGGCGACGGTATGGGAGAACATCCGGCACGCCGCTCCCGACGCCGGCGAACAGGACCTGCGGGGACTGCTCGGCGCGTTCATGTTCACCGGTCCGCAGCTAGAGCAGCCGGCCGGAACACTCTCCGGCGGTGAGAAGACGCGACTCGCCCTGGCGGGGCTCGTCTCGTCCGCAGCGAACGTGCTGCTCCTCGACGAACCGACCAACAACCTCGATCCCGTCTCGCGCGAGCAGGTGCTCGACGCCCTGCGCAGCTATGAGGGTGCCGTCGTGCTGGTCACCCACGATCCGGGTGCGGCCGAGGCCCTCGACCCGGAACGTGTGATCCTGCTTCCCGACGGAACCGAGGACCACTGGTCCCAGGAATACCTCGAGCTCATCCAGCTCGCCTGATCGGGCCTCCGGTCGGATCCGTCCCCCGATCCGCTCCCGCTGGTCCGATCTGCGTCCGCGCAACCTGACAGTCCTCTAGCCTGGGAAAGGGACCTTTGGCGAGGGCGCAGGGAGGATCCGATGGCGCGAAATTCCGGTGGTGGAGAGACGACCTACGCGAAGGGAGCCCGAGTTACAGGGGAATCGCGGGACCGCTTGCAGGAGGATCTGAAGCGCCGCTACGAGGAGGGCGCGAGCATTCGGAGGCTCGCGCAGGAAACCGGTCGATCCTACGGTTTCGTGCACAACGTTCTCGTGGAGTCGCAGGTGCGGCTGAGGGGCCGCGGCGGCCCGAACCGTCGTCGGGCGGCAGCGAGCGACGAGAAGGCGTGAGGAACGGATCCGGCGCGTCAGTCGCGGCGGCGCACGGATTCCTCGACGAGGTCGAGAACCGCGACGAGGTCCTGTTCGGTGTGGCCTGAAGCGAGGCGGGCGACGAGCCCATCGAGCACGAGGTCGAGATAACCCAGGACGACTTCGGTCGGTACGTCGTCGCGCAGCCGGCCCGCTTCCCGCTGCCGTTCGAGACGTCCGACGGTGGCCTCGGTGAGTTCGGCCGAATGCTGCATCCACGCCTTCGCGAACTCGGGGTCGGTGCGGAGGCGACGCGTGATCTCGAGCCGCGTCCCGAGCCAGTCGAACTGGTCGGGGGAGGACAGCATGTCGCGCATGACCTGCACGAGACCCTCGTTGGCCGCGACGTCGGCCATCCGTCTCGCATCCTCCTGGGCGAGGGCGAGGAACAGTCCGTCCTTGTCCTTGAAATGGTGGAAGATCGCGCCACGGGACAGACCCGTGGCATCTTCGAGCAGTCGCACGGTCGCGCCGTCGTAACCGTATTCGGCGAAGCAGCGACGGGCACCGTCGAGGATCTGCCTGCGCCGCGCGGCGAGATGGTCCTCACTGACCTTGGGCACGCGCCACTTCCTTTCGGCTCGATGGAGACGGCGGGCCCGAGACGAGTCTCGTCCCGGGCCCGCCGCTTCACACGGATGTGACCGATCGGGTCACGAGCACTGCTCTCAGCCGCGGATCATGTTCCGCAGCACGTACTGCAGGATGCCGCCGTTGCGGTAGTAGTCCGCCTCACCGGGGGTGTCGATGCGGACGACAGCGTCGAAGGTGACCTTCTCGCCGTTGTCCTTGGTCGCCGTGACCTTGACGGTCTTCGGCGTGACGCCCTCGTTGAGCTTCTCGATGCCCTCGATGTCGAAGACCTCGGTGCCGGTCAGGCCCAGCGACGCGGCCGACTCGCCCGCCGGGAACTGCAGCGGGATGACGCCCATGCCGATGAGGTTCGAGCGGTGGATGCGCTCGAAGGACTCGGTGATGACGGCCTTGACGCCGAGCAGGCGGGTGCCCTTGGCGGCCCAGTCACGCGAGGAGCCGGAACCGTACTCCTTGCCACCGAGGACGACCAGCGGGATGCCGGCCTTCTGGTAGTTCTGCGAGGCGTCGTAGATGAACGCCTGCGGAGCACCGTCCTGGGTGAAGTCGCGGGTGTAACCACCGGAGACCCCGTCGAGCAGCTGGTTCTGCAGACGGATGTTCGCGAAGGTGCCGCGGACCATGACCTCGTGGTTGCCACGACGCGAACCGAGCGAGTTGTAGTCCTTGCGCTCGACACCGTGGGCGTCGAGGTACTGCGCGGCCGGGGTACCCGGCTTGATCGGACCGGCCGGGCTGATGTGGTCGGTGGTGACCGAATCGCCGAGCAGCGCGAGGACGCGAGCGCCCTTGATGTCGCTGACCGCGTCCGGCTCCATCGTCATGCCCTCGAAGTACGGAGCCTTGCGGACGTACGTCGAGTCCTCGTCCCACGCGAAGGTGTCGCCCTCGGGGGTCTCGAGGTTCTGCCAGCGCTCGTCGCCCTTGAAGACGTCGGCGTAGGACTTGCGGAACATGTCCTGGTTGATCGCCGACTTGATGGTGTCGTCGATCTCCTGGGCGGAAGGCCAGATGTCCTTCAGGAAGACGTCGTTGCCGTCCTTGTCCTTGCCCAGCGCGTCGGTCTCGAAGTCGAAGTCCATCGTGCCCGCGAGCGCGTACGCGATGACCAGCGGCGGCGAGGCCAGGTAGTTCATCTTCACGTCGGGGGAGATACGACCCTCGAAGTTGCGGTTGCCGGAGAGCACCGCGGTGACCGAGAGGTCGTTGTCGTTGACGGCCTTCGAGATCTCCTCGGGCAGCGGCCCGGTGTTACCGATGCACGTGGTGCAACCGAAGCCACCGAGGTAGAAGCCGAGCTTCTCGAGGTACGGCCACAGGCCGGCCTTCTCGTAGTAGTCGTTGACGACCTGCGAACCCGGAGCCATGTTGGTCTTGACCCACGGCTTGGTGGACAGGCCCTTCTCGACGGCGTTGCGGGCGAGCAGCGCGGCGCCGAGCATGACCGACGGGTTGGAGGTGTTGGTGCAGGAGGTGATGCCCGCCACCACGACGGCGCCGTGGTCGAGGACGAACTCGCCGCGCTCCTCCGAGACGACCTTGACCGGCTTCGACGGACGTCCGTGGGCACCGTTGGCGGCCGAGTGGACGTCGACGGCACCGTCGTCCGCGAAGGACAGCACGGCCGGGTCGGACGCCGGGAAGGTCTCCTCGACGGCCTCGTCGAGCTTGGTGTGCTCGGCCGGGAGGTTCTCCTCCACGTAATTGTGGATGTCCTTGCGGAAGGCGACCTTCGACTCGGACAGCAGGATGCGGTCCTGCGGGCGCTTCGGGCCGGCGATCGACGGGACGACCGTCGACAGGTCGAGCTCGAGGTACTCGGAGAACTCGGGCTCGCGGCTCGGGTCGTGCCACAGGCCCTGCTCCTTGGCGTACGCCTCGACGAGAGCGAGCTGCTCGTCGCTGCGGCCGGTCAGGCGCAGGTAGTTGATGGTCTCGCCGTCGATCGGGAAGATCGCTGCGGTCGAACCGAACTCGGGGCTCATGTTGCCGAGGGTCGCGCGGTTGGCGAGGGGGACCTCGGCCACGCCGGCGCCGTAGAACTCGACGAACTTGCCGACGACGCCGTGCTTGCGCAGCATGTCGGTGACGGTGAGCACGACGTCGGTCGCGGTCACGCCGGGCTGGATCTCACCGGTGAGCTTGAAGCCGACCACGCGCGGGATGAGCATGGAGACCGGCTGGCCGAGCATCGCGGCCTCGGCCTCGATGCCGCCGACGCCCCAGCCGAGCACGCCGAGGCCGTTGACCATCGTCGTGTGCGAGTCGGTGCCGACGCAGGTGTCGGGGTAGGCCTGCCCGTTGCGGACCATGACGGTCGGGGCGAGGTACTCGATGTTGACCTGGTGGACGATGCCCATGCCCGGGGGGACGACGCGGAAGTCGTCGAAGGCGCCCTGGCCCCAGCGCAGGAACTGGTAGCGCTCGCCGTTGCGCTCGTACTCGAGGTCGACGTTGCGCTCGAGGGCGTCGGCGCGACCGAAGTAGTCGAGGATCACCGAGTGGTCGATGACCATGTCGGCGGGGGAGAGGGGGTTGACCTTGTTCGGGTCGCCGCCCAGGGTGGTCACGGCCTCACGCATGGTGGCGAGGTCGACGACACAGGGGACTCCCGTGAAGTCCTGCATGATCACGCGTGCGGGCGTGAACTGGATCTCGATGCTCGGGTCGGCGGAGGGATCCCAGTTGGCGATGGCCCGGATGTGATCGGCCGTGATGTTGGCACCGTCCTCGGTGCGCAGCAGGTTCTCGGCCAGGACCTTCAAAGAGTAAGGAAGTTTCTCGGTGCCGGGGACGGCCGACAGGCGGAAGATCTCGTAGGAGTTGTCTCCGACCTGCAGCGAACCCTTGGCGCCGAACGAATCACTACTGGTGCTCACGTCAGCTCCACTCGTCGTTTCGGCTGGCCGCCGACGGGGCTGTGTCGACGGCTGAAGCGAGGCACACGACGTCCGCCCGCGGCCCGTGGCCCGGATGCAGTAGTCGTGGCGTCTCGCCCTCGATTCTAACAGTACGCTTGTCCTGTATTGAACCGAAGTCGGGTCCGTCGTGTCGACGAAGCGTCCCGCCGGCATCGGTCCTGCTCGCGACGAGTGCTTCGAGCCGCCGTCGCGCGATCGCGTAATGTTCTCCCTTGCCCACGGGTGTGGCTCTTCGTGTCGTCTCTGCACGGCCGGATCGCCGTATCGCCCGGCTTCTGCCCCAGCACCACCGGAGAGAGATGTCTGCGCCACTGCTTCGTATACCGGGCCCTGCGCTCACGGATCTTCCCGCCGGGGTCTCGGTCGAAAAAGTGCTCGCCGATCTCGCCGACGACCAGGTGGCGGCGCCCTCGCAGTACGTCGACGACCTCGTCGCCGAGGTGCAGCGCGCGCAGGAGAACGGGATCGACCTCAGCGTGGTCGTGCTCGACCGGGACCCCCGTATGGATTCGCAGCTGCGCGACCTCGCGACGGAGGTCGGCGCCGAGGACGGCGGAACGGTGCTGGTCCTCAGTCCGGGATGGGTCGGGACATTCAGCGAGGATCTCGACCGCGTCACTCTCGAGGCCGCCCAGGATCGCACCTACACCGGCGATCCGGTGGTCTCCACACGCAACTTCGTCGACTCGGTGCTCGAGCCGTCACCGCCCTGGACGCTGATGACGCTGCTGATCGTCGCAGTGGTCGCCCTTGCGGCCGGCGCGACCTGGCTCGCCAAACGCCGCCGCGCGGACGGTGACGCGACCGTTGCCGGAGGTAACGGATCGTCATCGGCCAAGGACGTCTGAGGTCTCTTTCCGTCACCGCGGAGATCGTCTCCGGGTTGTCCTCGCCCCGACCGTGACGGAATCCGGCAGGGAAGATCGTTCGGTGTCCTCACGGTGTTCCTCGGTGTCCGCACCGTGTTCTTTCGGAGTTCTTCCGGCCGATCTTCGTGACTGTCATGCGACATACCCCTGAGGTGTCGTACGGTTTTCATGACGCTCTTGGGGAAGGTGTGTCACAACCCGGCTCGTGGGGACGCTGTCCGCAGCCGGTGTACGACTGCAGCGTGTGAGCCGTGGGGCACCCACGGCGAGCGGATGCTGCCTGCCTTCCTCGGGTCGTCCGGCCGGATGTCTCGGCCACCAGGTGCGACCGAGGGAGATGCAAGTGAGACGGTTCGGTATCCACGGAGGGATTCCGCGACGGTCGGGGCCGGACGGCACCGCCACGACGCTCACTGCAGGCCGTCGACCCGACGGTCCGACGCCCGGTCGCACCCCGCGGACGCGCGCCGGCACGCTCCTCGCCGGTTTGGGGTTGGTCACAGCCGTGCTCCTTACCGTGACCACGACGGCGTCCGCCGCACCGCCCCCGCCGCCGAACCCTTCGGACGCCGAGATCGACCGCGCTGGTGCGGCCGTCGCGGCCAACATCGACCGGGTCGGGCAGCTGATCGTCCGGATCGCCGGCGCGGATCAGCAGCTCGCCGAGCTCGACGCGCAGGTCGCCATCCGCCGCGAGGACGTCAACCGCGCCCTCGTCGATCTCCAGAGCGCGCGCGACGCAGCGGATCTCGCCGAACGGGTGGTCGTGGATTCCCGCCGCGCACTCGACGACGCCGCCGACCGGATCTTCGCTGCCCAGAAGAACTTCGACGCGTTCGTCCGCGACAGCTACACCCGTGGCGCCAACTCGGTCTCCCTCGCGGCCTTCCTCGACGTCGACGGTCCCGACGATCTGCTCGACCGCGCCCAGGTCATGCGGTTGCTATCCGCAGGGCGCGCCGCGGTGCTCGATGCGCTCCAGCGCGCCCGGGCACAGGAGGCCAACTCCCACTCGCGGGCACGCGCGGCCAAGCTCGAGGCCGACGCGGCGGCGGAAGCCGCCGAGCAGCGCAGGGCCGAGGCCGAGGCCGCGATTGCCGTCGCGCGAGCGGAACTCGGTCGGCAGGCCGCGGAGAAGTCGCGCATCGAGCAGGAACGTGCGAACGCGCAGAGCGAACTCGACCGGGCCCGCGTGAACGTTGCGGGCCTGGAAGGGCAACGCGCGCAGTACCAGGACTGGGACCGTCGCCGCGCAGCCGAGGAAGCAGCTGCCGCGGCGGCCGCCGAGGAGGCACGGGTCGCGGCAGCCGCGGCAGCCGAGCGTGTCGCCGCCGACGCCGCAGCCCGGGAACGTGCGGCGGAACTCGCCAACGGCCGTCGCCCCCACACGCTGATCGAGGAGTCTCCGTCGACCGGCGAGAGCGACGTCGCCTCACCGGGTGAGGTCACCACCGAATCCGGAGCGCCGGACGGCAGTGACACCGATACGAGTGGCACCGATACGAGTGGCACCGATACGAGTGGCACCGACACGGCTGCACCGGACTACACCGACGACGCCACGGTCCCGGACGGTACCGACGGTGGAACCGTCCCAGACGGTACCGACGATGGATCCGTCCCGGATGGCACCGACAGCGGCACGATCCCCGACGAGGACGAAGACGAGGACAGCGGCGACGACGGTGGGATCGACTGGGAGAACCCGGATCCGGGCGACCCCGTCGTGGAGACCCCCGGATCGGGGACCGGGGGATCGGGTTCCCGCCCCTCCACACCGAATTCGACGCCCGGGATCCCGTCGCGTCCGTCCGTCACCGGTCCCGCTGCGGTGGAGATCGTCATCGACCGTGCGATGTCCCAGATCGGCGTCCCGTACGCGTGGGGTGGTGGCAACGAGAACGGCCCGACCCGCGGTATCCGCGACGGCGGCGTCGCCGATGTCCACGGCGACTACGCCAAGGTCGGCTTCGACTGCTCCGGACTGATGATCTACGCGTTCGCGGGCATCGGCATCTCGCTCCCGCACTACACCGGCTACCAGTACACGGCCGGTACCCAGGTTCCGTCGTCGCAGATGAGACGGGGCGACATGATCTTCTACGGGCCCAACGCCAGCCAGCACGTCGCGCTGTATCTCGGCGACGGGCAGATGCTCGAGGCGCCGCAGTCGGGATCGTTCGTGAAGATCTCGCCGGTACGCTGGGGCGGCATGACACCGTACGTGGTGCGCATGGTGTCGTGAGGGCGAGGTTTGCCGCGGCCCTCGTACCACCGAGGGCGGGTGCCATCCGGTCGTTTCCGGGTGCCGTCTCCCGGTCGGTGCAGGGGCGACGACACACCGAGCCGGCACCTGCAATAGTGGTGCAGCAGGTGTTTCCAGCGGAGCGACGTAGGCGAAAGCGGTGGATTGTTGGTGACCTCACGCGAGGGTGGGACGTCCGGTTCGGCAACGCCGGGCGACCAGGGCGGTAACGACGGACGCAAGAACAACCAGGCTGCGGCGGGTGCCGCGCCGGCGCCGAAGGCGGCCGGTGCGAACGGTCCGGCTCCGCAGGTGTCCGGCGCGAACATGCGGAAACCCGGCGACGCTCCTGCGAAGGCGTACGACCCCGCCGACGACGTCCGTCTCCTCGAACGGGCCATCTACGAGGTCAAGCGCGTGATCGTCGGCCAGGACCTGCTGGTCGAGCGGATGCTGGTCGGTGTGCTCGCGCGCGGGCACGTGCTGCTCGAAGGCGTTCCCGGTGTCGCGAAGACGCTGGCCGTCGAGACCTTCGCGAAGGTCGTCGGTGGGTCGTTCTCCCGCGTGCAGTTCACTCCCGACCTCGTGCCGACCGACCTCGTCGGTACCCGCATCTACCGGCAGGGACGCGAGGAGTTCGACACCGAACTCGGACCCGTCGTCGCGAACTTCGTGCTCGCCGACGAGATCAACCGCGCCCCGGCGAAGGTGCAGTCGGCGCTGCTCGAGGTGATGGCCGAACGCCACGTCACCATCGGCGGCAAGACCTTCCCGATGCCCGAGCCGTTCCTCGTGATGGCGACGCAGAACCCCATCGAGAACGAGGGCGTCTACCCGTTGCCGGAAGCGCAGCGCGACCGCTTCCTCTTCAAGGTCCTCGTCGATTACCCGACGGTGGAGGAGGAACGCGAGATCGTCTACCGGATGGGTGTCGCCGCTCCCGAACCGAAGCAGGTGCTCGACAACGAGCAGCTCCTGCGCCTGCAGAAGATCGCCGGACGTGTGTTCGTGCACCACGCGCTCGTCGACTACGTCGTGCGGGTCATCTTCGCGACGCGTCGGCCCGCCGAGCTCGGCCTGCACGACGTGCAGGGCTGGATCGCCTACGGTGCCTCGCCTCGCGCGACGCTCGGCATCATCTCCTCGGCGCGTGCCCTGGCGCTCGTGCGCGGCCGCGACTACGTGGTGCCGCAGGACATCGTCGACGTCATTCCCGATGTGCTCCGTCACCGCCTGGTGCTGTCCTACGACGCGCTCGCGGACGATGTCTCCCCGGACCAGATCATCACGCGCATCCTGCAGACCGTGGGTCTTCCGCAGGTCGCCCCGCAGGCCAACGCACCCGTACCGACCGCGACTCCCGGCCCGGCGCCCGCAGATCCGCGGGCCGTTGCCGGTCAGCAGGCGCCCGTCGGTGCACCCGGTCCGCAGGGAGGTGCAGGCGCGCGGTGAGCACACGTCCTCACGACGGGTCGCCACCGCGGTTCCGCTCCGGTGAACTGCGCGATCCCGCGCTCACCGCCGCGCTCCGCACCCTCGAGCTCACCGTGCGGCGCCGTCTCGACGGCGTCCTGCACGGCGACCACCTCGGTCTGATCCCGGGCCCGGGTTCCGAACCGGGGGACGCCCGCGAGTACCAACCGGGCGACGACGTGCGGCAGATGGACTGGTCGGTCACCGCGCGCACGACGCACCCGCACGTGCGGCAGACGGTCGCCGACCGGGAACTCGAGACGTGGCTCGCGGTCGACCTGTCGGCCAGCCTGGACTTCGGTACCGGCATGTGCGAGAAGCGCGACCTGGCGATCGCAGCGGTGGCCGCGCTCGCACATCTGACCACCGGCGGTGGAAACCGGATCGGCGCGGTGATCTCCACCGGCAGCGAGACGATCCGCGTCCCCGCGCGCGGCGGACGGCTGCACGCCCAATCGTTGCTGCGTACCGTCGCGACCACCCCGCACGCACCCGACGGGACCCGTGGCGATCTCCAGGGGCTCGTCGAGTCGCTGCGACGTCCTCAGCGCCGCCGCGGTCTGGCTGTCGTGGTGAGTGATTTCCTCGGTCCGCTCGACTGGGAGCGATCCCTGCGGGCGCTGTCCGGCCGGCACGAACTGCTCGCCGTCGAGATCATCGACCGCCGCGACCTCGAACTGCCCGATCTGGGCGACGTGGTGCTGCACGACCCGGAGACGGGCCGCACCCGCGAATTCACGACCACTCCCGAACTGCGGGCCGATTACGCGCAGGCCGCCGCCGAACATCGCGCGGCCGTGCACCAGGCGCTGCGCAGTTCCGGTGCACCCGTGCTGACGTTGCGCACCGACCGCGACTGGATCGGCGACGTCGTCCGGTTCGTCGCGGCCCGGCGACACAGCTTCGGCGCACCCGCACGGCAGGGGGGACGATGAGCCTGTCCGGTTTCACCTCACCGTGGTGGTTGCTGCTGCTGTTCGTCGTCGCTGCCCTCGGCGGCGCCTACGTGCTGGTCCAACGCCGGCGCCAGACGAACACGCTGCGCTTCACCAATCTCGAGCTGCTCGAGAAGGTCGCACCCGCCCGCCCGGGACGCGCCCGGCACATCCCCGTCGCGTTGTTGCTCGTCGGCCTCGTCTTCCTCACCGTGGCGCTCGCCGGCCCGACCGCCGAACAGCGGGTGCCGCGCAACCGGGCCACGGTCGTGCTTGTCATCGACGTGTCGTTGTCGATGGAGGCCACGGACGTCGCGCCCACGCGACTCGCGGCCGCGCAGGAGGCGGCCAAACAGTTCGCCGACGACCTGACGCCCGGCATCAACCTCGGTCTCGTCGCATTTTCGGGGACCGCCTCGGTCCTGGTCTCGCCGACCACCAATCGGGAGGCGACCAAGTCCGCGATCGACAACCTGCAGTTGAGCGAGCGCACCGCGACCGGTGAGGCGATCTTCACGGCGATGCAGTCGATCGACACGCTCGCCGCCGTGCTCGGCGGCAGCGACCAGGCGCCGCCCGCGCGGATCGTGCTGCTGTCCGACGGCAAGCAGACCGTCCCCGAGAGTCCCGACGATCCCCGCGGTGGGTTCACCGCGGCGCGACAGGCGGCGGAGAAGGGGATTCCGGTCTCGACCATCTCCTTCGGCACCCAGACGGGCACCGTCACCATCGAGGACGATCGGATCCCCGTGCCCGTCGACGATCCGTCGCTCAAGGAGATCGCGAATCTCTCGGGCGGGAGTTTCTTCACGGCCGCCAGCCTCGAGGAACTCGAGGACGCCTACAACACGCTCGAGGAGCAGATCGGCTTCGAGACGACCCGTGGCGATGCCAGCCGTCCGTGGCTCATGCTCGGAGCGCTGTCGGTGATCGCGGGGCTCGGCGCGGCGATGGTGTTGCGCCAGCGGCTGCCCTGATCCACCTTGTGCACGCTCACGGAGCGTTTTCCGTCCCGGCCAGGCCACCAGATAGGTTGGAATGCATGACTGACGCAGATAGTGCCGCAGCGTCCACGCGCGCGGGTGTCACCCCCCGATCCGTCCTCGTCACCGGTGGAAACCGCGGGATCGGCCTCGCCGTCGCCCGTCGCCTGCAGGCGGACGGCCACAAGGTCGCCGTCACCCACCGCGGTTCGGGCGCGCCCGACGGCCTGTTCGGTGTGCGGTGCGACGTCACCGACGCCGACTCGGTCGACGCCGCGTTCAAGGAGGTCGAGGAGCATCAGGGCCCCGTCGAGGTGCTCGTCGCGAACGCGGGCATCACCGACGACACCCTGCTGATGCGCATGACCGAGGACCAGTTCAGCTCGGTGATCGACGCGAACCTCACCGGCGCCTTCCGGTGCGCCAAGCGCGCCAACCGCGCGATGCTCCGCGCCCGCTGGGGTCGCATGATCTTCCTCGGCTCCGTCGTCGGCCTCGCCGGCCAGGCCGGCCAGATCAACTACGCGTCCTCGAAGGCCGGCATCATCGGTCTCGCCCGCTCGGTCACCCGCGAACTCGGTTCGCGATCGATCACGGCCAACGTCGTCGCTCCCGGCTTCATCGAGACCGACATGACCGCGGATCTGTCCGACGACCTGCGCGACACCGCGAAGAAGTTCATCCCGCTGCAGCGACTCGGCAAGCCCGAGGACGTCGCAGCCGTCGTCAGCTTCCTGGCCTCCGACGACTCCGCCTACGTCTCCGGCGCCGTGATCCCGGTCGACGGCGGCATGGGCATGGGCCACTGACGGTCTCGCGACCACATCCGAATCTCACTGGAGGACCGACACACTCATGGGCGGACTGCTCGAGGGCAAGACCATTCTCGTCACCGGCATCATCACCGATGCCTCGATCGCCTTCCACACCGCGAAGGCCGCGCAGGAACAGGGCGCGAAGGTGATCATCACCGGCTTCGAGCGACTCCGGTTGATCGACCGGATCGCACAGCGTCTCCCGCAGCCGGTGCCGCCGGCGATCAGCCTCGACGTGCAGAACCAGGAGGATCTCGACGGTCTCGCCGACAAGATCCGCGAACTCGCACCGGAGGGGATCGACGGTGTCGTCCACTCCATCGGCTTCGCACCCCGGTCGTGCCTGGGCAGCCCGTTCCTCGACGCGCCGTGGACGGACGTCGCGGTGGCGCTCGAAGTGTCGGCCTACTCCTACGGCGCGCTCGCCAAGGCCGTCCTGCCCGTCATGAACGAGGGCGGTTCGATCGTCGGAATGGACTTCGACCCGTCCCGGGCCGTTCCGTTCTACAACTGGATGGGTGTCTCCAAGGCGACGCTCGAGTCGGTCAACCGCTACGTGGCCAAGGAGGTCGGCCCGCGCGGTATCCGTTCGAACCTCGTCGCCGCCGGCCCGATCAAGACGCTCGCCGCCAAGGCCATCGCGGGCGACGCGACCGGCCCGGGCGCGGAGATGAACCGACTGAACGAGGGTTGGTCGGCCGCGTCCCCGATCGGCTGGGACGTCGACGATCCGACGCCTGTGGCGAAGACCGTGTGTGCGGTGCTGTCCGACTGGCTACCCGGGACCACGGGATCCATCGTCTACGTCGACGGTGGCTTCCACTCCCAGGTCGGCTTCGGTAGCTGACCGCACCACGGAAGGCACTTCCATGACGAACACCCCCGGGGCGTACGACGCGCTGCTGCTGCTGTCGTTCGGCGGACCGGAAGGACCCGACGACGTGCGGCCGTTCCTCGAGAACGTCACCCGCGGACGTGGGATCCCGCCGGAACGACTCGACGAGGTCGCGCAGCACTATCTGCACTTCGGGGGTGTCTCGCCGATCAACGCCCTGAACCGGGCGATCATCGACGACGTCCGCGCCGAGTTCGACACGCACGGTATCGATCTGCCGATCTACTTCGGCAACCGCAACTGGCATCCCATGGTCGAGGACACCGTCGCGCGGATGCGCGACGACGGGATCCGTAACGCCCTGGTGTTCGCGACCTCCGCATGGGGCGGCTACTCGGGATGCCGGCAGTACCACGAGGACATCGCCCGGGCGCGGGATGCCGTCGAGAACGCGCCCCGGCTGACGAAGCTCCGGCACTTCTACGACCACCCGTTGTTCCTCGACGCCGTCACCGACGCCGTGCGCGCCGCCCGCGTCGAACTCGCCGACGAGGTGCGCGATTCCGCGCGTGTGGTGTTCACCGCCCACTCCGTGCCGACCTCCTTCGACGCGACCGGTGGTCCGCCGGAGGAGGGTGGCCGTCTCTACAGTCGGCAGGTCGCCGAAGCGGCGCGGTTGGTGGCCGAGGCTCTCGGCGAGGACGACTACGACCTGGTGTGGCAGTCGCGATCCGGTCCGCCGCAGGTGCCGTGGCTCGAGCCCGACATCGTCGACCACATCGACGCCCTGCACGAACGGGGGGTCCGCGCCGTCGTGGTCGTGCCGGTCGGATTCGTCTCCGATCACCTCGAGGTCGTGTGGGATCTCGACACCGAGGCCCGCGACCGTGCGGCCGAACTGGGCATGGGCTTCTCGCGTGCGGCGACGGCCGGAACCGACCCGCGCTTCGCGCAGCTGGTCCGCGAACTCGTCGAGGAACAGCGCGAGGGGGTCACCGCTCGCCGCTGCGGCACCGAACCGCTGCTCGGGTCCGCGTGCAACGGGAGCCTGTGCGCCGTGGGATGCTGCGAGCCGCCGAAACGCCCGTCCCGGCCGGCCGCGAACCGATAGATCCCCCCGCCTCACCGGGTGGCGTGCCCGGCCGGTGAGGCCAGAGGAGAGTCGAACCAGCGCGGCAGAGACCGGCGCAGAGCGCTCGGACCGTCGACGACCACGGCGCCCGAACGTAGTGCGTCCGGCCAGGTGGCTTCGCCACGCCAGATCTCGGTCAGCTCCCGCATCCCCGCCGTCACCCGGATCGAGACCTCGAATCCCGGATCCTCGTCGCACACGTCGACGTCGTGCGGCGTGATGACCATCCACCACCGGCGCGACGCGTGAGTGACCGTCGGGAAGACGAACTCCACGACCACCCGGGATTCCGGCAGGGCCGCATGGTCGACGTGCCGGTGCATGTCCCACATCAGCAGTCGCGGATCGAGGTCGACCTCGCCGAGTTTCCCGGTCCACCGCGTGCCCCACGCACCGAGTGCGTCGACGACGGCCTCGAGATCGCGTCCCGCGGGTGTGAGCACGTATCGGACGTCGGCCCCGTCCTCGAGGCGCCGCACGATGCCCGCTGCCGTGAGCTGGTGCAGTCGCTTCGACAGCAAGGTCGGCGACATACGGGGCAGGCCGCGTCGGAGATCGTTGAACCGTTCGCTGCCGAGCACGAGTTCGCGCACCACGAGCAGCGTCCACCTCTCGTCGAACAGTTCCATCGCCTTGGCGACGGGACAGAACTGGTGGTAGGGCGGGCCCATGATCGGATCGTAGGCCGGTCGGACCGCGGTGACCAGCACGAATGTGCGGCCGTGCAGTACAGATTGTGTACTGGAGGACACTGCGCCCGCGTTCCTACAGTCGATCTGTGACCCGGACCGCTTCCGAGACGGTGCCGAAGCCGGGTCCCTCGACAGGAGGAATCCTCTGATGACCGACATCTCCACGACACACGACGCCGATCTCGCCCTGAAGGCCAAGCACCGGGCGATGTGGGCACTCGGCAACTATCCAGCGGTGGCGACCGAGGTCATCGCCGAACTCGGCCCCGCTCTCGTGGCCGCGACCGGAATCGGTCCGGGCGACCGTGTCCTGGACATCGCCGCCGGATCGGGCAATGCGTCGATCCCCGCCGCGCTCACCGGTGCGACGGTGCTCGCGACCGACCTGACCCCGGAACTGTTCGAGGTCGGCCGCCGTGACGCCGAAGCGGCAGGTGCGACGCTCGACTGGCAGGAAGCCGATGCCGAAGCGCTCCCGTTCGACGATGCGAGCTTCGATGCCGTGATCTCTTGCGTGGGAGTGATGTTCGCGCCCCACCACCGGGCCGCGGCCGACGAACTGCTCCGGGTGACCCGCCCGGGCGGACGTATCGGGCTACTGAGCTGGACCCCCACCGGCTTCATCGGGCAGATGTTCGCGACGATGAAACCGTATGCGCCACCGCCCCCGCCGGGTGCACAGCCGCCGCCGCTGTGGGGCGACGAGGTGCACGTGCGCGAGCTGATCGGCGACCGTGTCACCGACCTGCAGGCACGCACCGAGAACCTGCGCGTCGAACGCTTCGCGACCGGGGAGGACTTCCGCGAGTTCTTCAAGTCCGCCTACGGCCCCACCATCGCGGTGTACCGCAACATCGCGGACGACCACGATCGGGTCGCGGCTCTCGATCTCGACCTGCTCGAACTCGCCCAACGTCACGATCTCGGTGGGGGAGCGATGAATTGGGAGTACCTGTTGGTCACCGCGCAACGGAGTTGACGCGCACTGGAGTCGACGCGCACTGTCGGCCGCGGTCAGTGATGGTGCTCGGCCCGCAGAGCCGCCGCGACCGCACCGGTGCGGGCCTCGCAGACCGCGGCCCACAGCGGCTGCAGCGCGCCCTCGCGGCCGGTGGCGGCGGACACCGAACCGGCCCGCAGACCCCCTCCGCGGCCGGCCACGGTGAGGATCGCCGCGACCTGGTCTGCGGTGTCGAGGACGCGCACGGCACGTGCGGGCAGTGACGGGGGATAGCGGTGCCGCGCGAGTTCGGCGACCTTCTCGGCGATCTCCGTCCGCGGATCGGTGCGGCGCCCGTCGGTGCCCACCGTCGGGATTCCGCTCAACGCGGAGGCGGCATCACGAACCGCCTCGCGGATCGCGAACTCGGCCGCACCGAGACCACCGTCGACCGCGATCTCGGGTACCGCCGGCAGCGTGAAGACGTTCCACCGTAGGACGTCCGGACCCTCGATCACGGGTACCAGACCCAGCCCCGGGGTTCCGGGCGCTCCCACGACGACGCCTTCACCGGCAGCCAGCGCCGCGGAGGCGAACGCCGTACCGGCAGGCAACGCGCGGACGTCGCCCGGGGCGGGAAGGACGAGATGCAGACCGGCGCCGGCGGCGGAATCGACGCGGCGGATCAGGGTGAGCAGCAGGGCGGCACCGTCGGCCACACCCCGGTCGGGCAGACCCGCCGCGGAGGCCGTCGCCGCGTCGTGGGCACCCACGAGATGCATCGGCGCCCACTCGTGCAGCGCATCGATCACATCGTCGGGGGAGGCGTGACCGGACAGCCACGACCCCGCCCACACGGTCAGCGTCAGGCTCGGAGAACTCACCCCGAAAGCATACGGCGACCCGGTGCAGCGGTCCGGCGTGGCAGCGTGAGCGGTCCCGCGCAATGTCCTAGGGTGGACTGGCGTGAGCCCACGCGATATCTACGGCGGCGACATCTATGCCGGTCACGTCCGCACCAAGAAGAAGGCCGTCCCCGAACTCGCGGCGGAGCGCGGTGTCGTCGTCGAGGACGCCGCATCCGGCTGGTGCGGCGCGATCGTGGGGATCGAGAAGACCTACGACGGCGACTTCGTGCGGCTCGAGGACGCACAGGGGCGCACCCGGTTGTTCGCGATGCGCCCTGCGGCCTTCCTGGTCGACGGAGCACCCGTCACCCTCGTCAAACCGAAGATCCGTCCCGCCTCCGTACCGACGAGATCCGCCTCGGGGTCCACCCGGGTGGACGGTCTGCGCGCACGCGTGGCGCGGGGGAGCCGGATCTGGGTGGAGGGCGTGCACGACGCCGCCCTCGTCGAACGGGTGTGGGGGCACGACCTGCGGGTCGAAGGCGTGGTCGTCGAACAACTCGAAGGCCTCGACAATCTCGGCGCCAGGCTGGCCGAGTTCGAACCCGGCTCGGGCCGACGCGTCGGTGTGCTCGCCGACCACCTCGTCACCGGGTCCAAGGAGGAGCATCTCACCGCGAATCTAGGTCCGCACGTGATGGTCACCGGCCATCCCTACATCGACGTGTGGCAGGCCGTGAAACCGAAGGCCGTGGGCATCGACGCCTGGCCCTCCATTCCGCGCGGACAGGACTGGAAGACCGGCGTCTGCCGTGAACTCGGCTGGGGCACGCCGCAGGACGGCTGGCGGCGCGTCTACAACGCCGTGAACTCCTTCCGCGATCTCGAATCGCACCTCATCGGCGCCGTGGAGCGCCTCGTCGACTTCGTCACCGAACCCGACGAGGGCTGACCGAGCGCAACCATGACGGTGGGGTGGGTGCCCTGGAGCGACAGCGCCCGGAACAGGAACATCGGCCGGATGCGGCGGTCTGCCGGCGACCGGACGAAGGTGCGGTCGGCGACGGGTACATCGTCCTCGATGTTTGCGCGAACGCGCTGTGCGGGAGTGACTTCCATTGCCGGACTCCTCGGGTGCGAAGCCTGGGGAACGGATGCGGACATCAGCTGTCGGTGGAGGGGGAGGGCGGCTTCGTTGTCGACGAATCGTCGTGCGACCGGGTGGTAGCGAACGGTGCGGACCGCTTCGACGATCCATTCGACGGCGCGCTCGTACGGGTCCTCGATGTCGTCGATGGCCGCGTGGAACCGCGTGACGAGCTGATCGAGCTCCCACGAGGAGCGAACGCGCGGGGGTGATGCCGGTAGTTCGGGGACGGTATCACCGATTTCACAACGGCAAAAGGATGCGTTTCGGTTGCCTCCACTTATGAAGCCGGGGTGACATTCCGGTCGGGACGGAAAGCCGAAGAATATAGAATTACCGACCTGAGATCTTCCCTGCGGAAAGCAGCCTCGAGGACGAGGGGCCAAGACCGCTTCCTCCACCAGGGCATCTGCCAGGATGTCCGATTTGTGGTTCGATGGTGATCGTGGCCGCATTGATTTGGTTGATCGCCGGAGTGGCGTTGGCGGCCGGCGAAGCGCTCACGGGCGATTTCGCGCTGCTGATGCTCGGCGGTGCAGCGCTCGTCACCGGCGGTGTCTCCGCGGTGACCGATCTGCCCGTCTGGGTCGACGCGGTGATTTTCGCCGTGACCTCGCTGGTTCTGCTGCTCGGTGTCCGGCCGATGCTGAGGCGCCGGTACTCCCAGCCGCCCGCTCTGCACACCGGGATCGACGCTCTCCCGGGTAAGCACGCGTTGGTCCTCGAGCAGGTGGGGGAGCATTCCGGGCGCGTGAAGATCGACGGTGAGGTGTGGACCGCCAGGCCGCTGGACGCCACCGAGGTGTACGGGCCGGGAACGACAGTGACAGTGATGCAGATAGACGGCGCGACTGCCGTCGTGTGGAGGGGTGTCTGAGGATGGAAGCTCTGATCGTGCTCGCCGTAGTGGTGGCACTGGTCGTGGTGGTCGTGGCCAAATCGGTATCGCTGGTACCGCAAGCGGAGGCCGCGGTCATCGAACGTCTCGGCCGGTACTACCGGACGGCGTCGGGTCAGCTCACCTTCCTGGTGCCCTTCGTCGACCGCATCCGCGCGAAGGTCGATCTACGCGAACGTGTCGTCTCGTTCCCGCCGCAGCCGGTCATCACCCAGGACAACCTGACGCTGAGCATCGACACGGTCGTGTACTTCCAGGTGACGAACCCGCAGGCGGCGGTCTACGAGATCAGCAACTACATCGCCGCGGTCGAGCAGCTCACCGTCACCACGCTCCGCAACGTCGTCGGCGGAATGACCCTCGAGGAGACGCTCACCTCCCGCGACTCCATCAACGGTCAGCTCCGCGGTGTGCTCGACGAAGCGACCGGCCGATGGGGCCTGCGTGTCGCCCGGGTCGAACTCAAGAGCATCGATCCGCCGCCGTCGATCCAGGAATCGATGGAGAAGCAGATGAAGGCCGACCGCGAGAAGCGCGCGATGATCCTCACGGCCGAGGGTCACCGTGAATCCGCGATCAAGACCGCCGAGGGCGACAAGCAGTCGCGCATCCTCTCCGCCGAGGGTGCGAAGCAGGCCGCGATCCTCGAAGCCGAGGCCGACCGGCAGTCGCGGATCCTGCGCGCGCAGGGTGATCGCGCGGCGCGCTACCTCGAGGCCCAGGGCGAGGCGAAGTCCATCGAGAAGGTCTTCGCCGCGATCAAGGCCGGCAAGCCCACTCCGGAGCTGCTCGCCTACCAGTACTTGCAGACCCTGCCGCAGATGGCCCAGGGCGATGCGAACAAGATGTGGGTGGTGCCGAGCGACTTCGGCAAGGCGCTCGAAGGATTCGCGCGGACGCTCGGCGCGCCCGGCGAGGACGGCGTCTTCCGCTTCGAGCCGAGTCCTGTCGACGAGGAACTGCAACGGCCCGAGGACGACAGTGCCGAGGTCGAGGATTGGTTCGCGACCAAGCGCGACCCCGAGGTGGCCCAGGCCGTCGCCGAAGCCGAGGCGGTCGCGCGCAAGCCGGTCGACCCCGCAGTGCGGACGGGTCTCGCCACGGAGGGGACGCAGGGGGGTGCCGGTGAAGGACAGTCGGCGTTGCCCGCAACGCCGCCGGCGCAGCGCTGGATGACGAACGACGCATCCGAGCAGCCGGCCGAGCCGCCGCAACAGCAGTAACGGAAACCGGTTCAGTGGGAGGGGGCGGCCCCCCGGGGGCCCGGCCCCACGGGGTGGGGGGGCGGGGGGGGGGCGGGGGCCGGCCCCCCGCGGGGGGGGGGGCCCGCGGCGGGGGGCACGGG
>NZ_LZMJ01000014.1:0-49369 GCF_001665495.1 Rhodococcus sp. 852002-51564_SCH6189132-a | reverse complement strand
TCGCGCGGGTCGGGGGGGGCCCGCCCGCCGGGCGGGGGGGGGGGGGGGGGGGGTCCGGGGGCCCCCCCGCCCCCCGCCCCGCGGGGGGGCCCCCCCCCCCCCCCCCCCCACCACTGTCATGTCTGCAGCTCGGTGAGCGGTCGGAGTTGCCGGACGCGCCCGTCCCAGTGCACGCGGGTCGTCACGGCCGCGCCGTCGGCGAGTCGCCGGACCTCGTAGACGTCGAGCTCGGGCACCTCCGGCACACAACCCCACAGTGCGTGCCCGGTCATGACGAAGTCGATATCCTGCCGTACGAGCAGACCCATGAGTTCACCGATCGTCGGGTCGTCGATCTTGGCGAACGCGTCGTCGAGCAGCACGAGCCGCAGTGCGGTGCCGGTGTCGGGTAGGCCCGAGAGATAGCCGTCCGCCGCCGCGAACAGCGCCACGTACGACACGAATCGGGTCTCACCCTGGGATATCTTGGCGCGCGCGGAGATCCGCCTCTCTCGGTCCGGTTCGGGGCCGAGGATGGTCACCTCGACCTCGTGCCAGCGCCGGTAGTCCAGTGCCTGCGACAGGTGCTGCGCGTAGCCGGCGGACGGATCGGTGGTGTGGGCGGATTCCACCCGGCGCCGCAGCATCCCGACCAGTTCGGACGCATCCTCGGGTGACCGCTCGGTGGCGGTGAGCAGCTGCGTCAGCCGCGCCGCGTCGGCGTCCTCGCCACCGGGGCGCCACTCGATCCTCACGCCGATCCCGTGCGTCGTGCGGCTGTCGGCGAGACTGTCGTTCATCGCGGCAATCACCTGTCGTGCCCGCTCGATCCGCCGGCGCAGTTCGTCGGCCACACCGCCGAGCACGAATCCCGTGAACACGTCGTGTTCGCGTTGCGACAGTGCCCGCCGGCCGTCCTCGACCTGCCGGGTCAGGGTGGCTGAGAGACCCGCGGGCGTGGTGTCGTCACCCGCCCCGGCGATCCGGACGCGATGGGCGCCGTGCGTCACCGTGTGCGCGATGTCGAACCGGGCCGTGAGGTCGCGGTCGAACTGTTGCAGCGCGACGAGCATCGCGTTCTCGTCGACTCCCGTGCGTGGCGGCAACGTGGCCAGCAGGGTGCGGGCCACGGAAAGCACGTGATCCGGATCCTCGAGGTGGACGGGAGGCAGAACCGTCCGGGCAGAGGCGGAGTCCGACTCCGGATCCTCCTCGAGTGCGCCGCGTAGTTCGGGCAGCTGCAGGTGAGCGGCGAGCAGTTCGGCGGCCGCGGCGAGTTCGCGACGGTCGCGGTCGAGCCGTTCGCGTGCGGCAGCACATCGCTGCAGCACCTCGGCGACGGCACGGCCGAGATGGTCGCGATGGGCGACCGTGCGCCGGAACTGTTCGTCGGCGCGTGCCCGTTCGGCCTCCGAGTCACGCAGTTCCTGCGCCAGGTCGGCGGCGTCGACGTCGACAGCGGCGGTCTGGGCAGCGACCACCGCGGCCTTCGCGTGCCATTCGTAGCGGCACGATTCGGCGATCTCCTCCGAGTCGATCCGCTCGGCGGTGGCCTGCACGCACCGTTCGGCGGCATCCGTGAAC
Source organism: Rhodococcus sp. 852002-51564_SCH6189132-a (assembly GCF_001665495.1). Classification (NCBI taxonomy): domain Bacteria; kingdom Bacillati; phylum Actinomycetota; class Actinomycetes; order Mycobacteriales; family Nocardiaceae; genus Rhodococcus; species Rhodococcus sp. 852002-51564_SCH6189132-a. The sequence goes on along the minus strand of NZ_LZMJ01000014.1, from coordinate 47,806 downwards.
CGGACGTGGGCAGCAAGGACGTCACCGAGATCGCGTGCCAGCTCGGTGCACAGTGTCTCTGCGGAAGCGCATCCGGCGACCAGCGCCTCGAGTTCCGGAACATCGCCGGGCACGCCGAAGTACTCGCACGCCGTGCGGTGGGCGTCGAGCTCGGCGGTCCAGCGAGCACGCAGTGTCGTCGCCCGCTCACGCAGTTCCACCGCGGTGTTCGCTGCGGACCGCACATGCGCGTACGCGTGCCGACGTCGTTCGAGCGCGGAGCGCAGGGCGTGCGAGGTCGGCGCGGTCGACAGGTGCGCGTCGATCTTCGCCCGCCGGTGCGCCGCGTCGGGATAGTCGACGCGCAGCTGTTCCACCGCCAGGTCGATCCGGGTGAGTTCGGCGCGGATCTCGTCGAGACGCACCCGCCGTGCCGCGGTCGCGGCCTCCCGGGCCGGCCTGCCGATGCAGCCCGGGGTCTCGGCGGTGTGGCGCCCACGCAGAACGCCGTTGTGCCAGCGGCCGTCCCGCGAGACGGAGGCCACCGCGGTGGCGTCCTCGAATCCGATCGTGTTGAGGACCGCCTCGACCGACGGGCGCGGCACGTCGGCCTCGGGGTCGGGACGCAGGACCGTCGACAGGGGCTGCGCCGGTGGTTCACCGCGCGGCGAGACGAGGACCTGGCCGCCCAGTGCACGCAAGCGGCCCTCGCCGTCGACCGTGGCGGTGAGAAAACCCGCGGAGAGCAACGCCGCCTCGATTCCGGCGCGATCGTCGTCCCCGAGGGTGTCGACGAACTCGACCGCCCGCCACAGCGGGACACCGTCAGTGCGCACGTGCCAGGGTGCCTGTTCCGGTCCCTCGCCGATCGCGTCGAGTGCCGCCTGTTCCCGGACGAGGTCCTCGCGCGCGGTCCGCGCCTCACGTTCGCGGCGCTCGCGATCGGCCGGGGCGCCGACGAGGTCGCTCAGAGCGGACCGAGCGGCAGCCGCGGGCAGCGAATCCAGCTCGGCGAGTGCCGAATCGACGTCGACGGCCTCGGAGTCCGTGTCGCCGGCGTCGGTGGGGGACGAGTCGATCAGCGCGTCGAGTCGCGTGGACAGTCGGCGCATCAGGATGACCTGATCCCGATCGAGTTCCGGCAGCAGAGCCGTCGTGCGGTCGGCGGTGATCCACTCGCGCCACCGGTGCTGCAGACCGGCGGCGGCCGCACCGACACCGGCATCCGTCTCGGCGGCCTCGACGGCACGCTGCTCGGCGTCGCGGGCCGCGCGGTCGGCCGCCGCCTCGGCTTCCCGGACCGCATGCGCGGCGGCGTCGAGTCGACGCGCCTCGAGCAGTCGCCGACCCGCCTGGTCCCGCCGACGACGGGTCGCCTCGGCGGCACGCAGGATCGCGCCCCGGACCTCGTCGACGTGCCCGGCGTCGAGGGAGACCGTCGCGACCACCGGCCGCACCACCTGCTCGGTGGTGTCGTCGATGCCGGTGCGCACGGGCTCGAGCACAGCGGGTGGACGGTCGGCGGAGAAGTGCAGCGTGGTCGGCGCGGTGTCGTGCGGAAGACCTACCGACAGCAGGTCGCGACCTACCGTCGCAAGCCGTCTCGCGGCACGCGTGACCGAGCAGGTCAGTTCGTCGAGGAGGCGGGCCGCGTGGTCGGTGTGGCGCCGTTCCTGCAGGCGGCTGCGATCGGCGGCGGCGGTCGCGTGCTCGGCGGCGCGGCGGAGCGCATCGACGGCGAGCTGGCGCTGCGCGAGATCGTCCGCGGACCGGAACATCTCGTGGGTCTCCAGTCCGCGGATCGCGCGGTCGAGTTCGGCGACCTGGTCGCGGCGCTCCTTCAAGCGGGTGTCCACGGCGGCGGCCTGCGCGTCGAGGTCGGCCGCCTCGGCTTCCGCGACGGTGAGTGCGCGTCGCGTCTCGACGACCCGCTGCGCGAGGTCGCGCGCGGCCTCGGCGCCGGCGCGCAGCAGATCCGCAGCGTACTGCCGGTACACCTCGTGGAACCGCAGCACGTGTGCGTGCGCCGCTTCGAGACGGACCTGTTCCTGGCGGGTGTCACCGAGCAGGTCGAGGCGACCTCCCGCTTCGGCGAGCATGTTCTCCGTCAGCGGTGGCAGCGCATCCGACAGGATCTGAGGGAGGCGTCCCTCGTCGATGCGGTGGCCGACATCGGGTGAGCGCAGGGTGTGCAGCAGTTGCAGCAAGCCGTCGTAGCGTTCGCGTCCCGTCTCCGCGTGCAGGCCGAACACCGACTTCCGCACGGTCTCGCGATGCCGCTCCGGATCACGGGTGAGGTTGTCGGCACCGACGAGTTCGGCGAGTCGCTCCCGCGAGAGCGGGATGCGGGCGTCATCGACGAGGTGCAACTCGGTGCCGACACGCAAAGGTGTCGTGAAGAAGTGCACGTCGCTGCGACGGGCGTCGGCGCGGTGCCGGACCTGCGCCCCGACGGTGAGATGTCCGCTGGGGCGCGCCAGTTCGAGCCAGAGATAGCCGACACGGTCGGTGGTGTCCGAGGCCCCGGTACGCATGAGTTCGTCGAGATCGACCTTCGCGGCGCCCGTCGCGTCCATGCGCCTGCGGTCGGCGTCGAGCAGGAAGGGCAGCAACATCTCGAGGGCGCGGGACTTCCCCGATCCGTTGGTGCCGCGCAGGATCATCCGCCCACCGGACAGGACGAACTCGACGTCCAGGTAGTGCCACACGTTCACGATGCCGGCGCGGTGGAGACGCCAGCGATCCGGGAAACGGGGTGGAGAGTTCTCGTCGAGGGCGGACGGGTCGGACGAGTGGGTCATCGACACTTGCTTTCGGCGGGGACGGGGCGGTAGCGGGCGGCGGGTGCGGTCAGTTCGAGTCCGTTCTCGTGCGGGCGCGCCAGCCCGAGCCGGAAGAGCAGAGCGACGACGTCCCGGCGCAGGAGCGCGAAATCGCGGACATAGATGCTCTTCCAGGTGCGGGAACGCGCGGCGGCGAGATCGGCGAGAACCGAGTCGAGGATGTGCGCGTCGACGTGCAATGTGGTCGCCGCCGAGTCGCCGAACCGTTCGGTGAGTTCGGCCAGGAGCAGCAGGCAGGCGTGCTTCAGGGTGCCCGACCCCGGGAACGCCTCGTCGGTGAGCACGCCGGCCGGGTCGTACGCGAGCGCGCCCTCGGCACGCACCTCGAGCACGAGGCCGAAGTCGCCCTCCAGCATCCGGGCGAGCTCGTGCCGGTCGCGGGCGAGGATCGTCGCCGACTCGTCGTCCAGTTCGTCGCGCGCGACGAACGGGTCCTCGACGAGCCTGCGGTACAGGCGGAGAGCGGCGGGTTCGTGCTCGTGACGTGCGAGTGCCGCTGCGGGACCGGGCATCCCATGGAGGGGAGTGTCGAGCAGCTGGGAGAGCAGGTCGCGGTGGACGTCGAGATGCGGCCCGTCGCCCCTCACCTCGTCGCCACTCACCTCGTCCCCGTGACCGGACTCGGCGATCACGCCCCATTCCTCGAGGACGCGCAGGGCCGCAGCGAGGTTCCGCTCCTCGGACACCGGGTCGCCGAACACGATCCCGTTCTCGCGCGCATCGGCGCGCACCTGCTCGAGCAGGTCGTCGACGGACACCCTCTCGCCGGTCCCGGGTTCGAGCAGTGCCGCGCACACCAGCGCGAGACACGCGTAGGTGATCGCGCCGAACTCGGTGCCGTCGGCGTGGCGGAGCGCCCGGTGCGGTGAGGTGGGCCCGAGCGGTGCCTTGATCAGACGGGCGAAGGTCGGTTCGACGACGAGCCGGTATCCGAGGCGGTCGGCGAACATCGACTTCAGGGCCTGGGCGTGGCGCCGAACGAGGTCGAAGGTCTCCCGTTCGCTCGCGGCGGTGACGATCGGCTGTTGCAGCAGCGCCCGCGCCGCGTCCCGCCGACCGGAGACGTCCCCGGACACCGTGCTCGCGTACGAGGTGCTCATGGCGCCGCCGCACTGTGATCGAGCGAAGCCGTGACCGACGTGCGCAACGAGAAACCGTGCACGGTGAGATCGCCGTCGGGGGAGTGCACCACGGTGTCGGCGCCGGGCTCCGCCGTCAGCGACAACCCGAGATCGGGATCGTCCACCTGCACCGGACCGTCGGTGGTGAGGTGGCCCGCGAGCGCGGCGGCGAGGACGTCGAGCAGGACGTCGCGCGCCTCCGCCGACAGGTCCGCTCCGTGCAGATCGCCCGCCGCACTCAGTTCGGCGACGGCGTCGGAGCGGCGGCGCGACTCTCGCCGGGCGAGTTCGTCGGCCCGGACCCGGCCGGGCATCGAATCGGGGAGTCGGCCGACGGCCCCGAGGGACGTGTGGTCGCCGCGTTCGCGCAACGACACGGGCACGACGACGGGATCGGCCCGCCACCACGACGTGCCTGCACCCACTCGCGGGTCGGTCTCGTCGGGGCCGAGCAGCAGGTGCCGGCTCGGGAAGGCACCGAAGGTCGCGGCGAACAACCGGTGGCCCTGCTCGTCGGAGGACTCGGTGAACCACCGGGCCAGGCGCAGGAGATCTGCGCGGTGCGAGAAGCCCGGTGTGCTCGCCATGATCCGCCGAGTGCGCACGAGCAGCCGGTTCAGCGCCTCCGCCGCTGCCTCGCGCATGCGGCGCGGGCCGGCGTCCTCGGCGTACCACTGCGCCAGTTCGTCCCAGTCGGTGCGACGGCGACCGGGGGACCCGGGCACGGTGTTCGGCAGGCCGGACTCGCGCAACGCGGCGAGCAGGGAGTCCAGACGCGGCCTGATCCGGTCGAGCCTGCCGGCGACGAGAGGGGCGAGGCGCTCGACGTCCGAACCGATGACGTCGACGTAGTCGAGGAGCAGGTTCTTGGTCTCCGCGTAATCGTCGACCGCCCCGGCGCGTTCGCGATCGGATGAGTGTTCGGGACGGCCGGAGTGCTCGAGACGGCTCAGGATCTCGGCGAGGTGCGAATAGAAATCGGCGACGCTGTCGGTGAACATCCGGTGGTGCGCGAACAGGGCGGTGACGTGGGCGGCCAGCTCGTCCCGATCGGGCACGTTCCCGTCGTCCACCAGCAGCTCCTCGATGCGGGCGAGCCCGTCCGCGACACAACGGAGCGACACGCGTGCCACGCCGCGCACGTCGTCGGAGGTGGAGAGAAGCCTGCCGGTCTCGCGGTGCACCCGCAGCCCGGCCGGTGTCGGCCGGTATCGGGCACGGACCTCGGTCGAGGCGGTCTCGGGAGCGCTCCGCCGGTGGGAGCCGCCACCGTCGGTTCCGCCGCTGGTGAGTGCGAGATTGCCCCACCGGACCAGGCTGCGACACCGGGCATCGACGACCGCGATGTCGAGCGCCACCCCGCGCCGCGCACACGAGACCGCGATATCGTCGGCGGACAGATCGGCGAGCAGGAGGTCGGTGAAGCAGTCCATCACCGCGAGGTACTCGTCCGCTTCGTCGGCGACGAGATGACGGAACAGGTCGCGACCGATGTGTTCGCCCATCCGACCTCTTCTCCCGAGTGCTGACGCCGTACGGACAGACAGGCTAGCCCGGTGAACGCCGAGCGGGGCGGACGAGTTCACCGGGTGCGCGCACGGGCTGTGGAGAGGCAGGCCGGAAATCGGCAGGACACCGCGCGGATTCGTGCCGTGCCTCACTCGCGTTTATAGTTGCCCTGTGCAACACAATCGGCAGGCCCGGCGGCCGTCTACGGACGGCGTTGCCCGCGTATACGAGGAGTTCGTGCTTCTCGTGCGCTTCCTGACGTCCGGAGCACGAACGCAGGACAGCGGACTCTCGCTGGTCCAGCATTCGCTTCTCGGCTTCATCTCCCGAAATCCGGGCTGCCGCGCCACCGACATATCCGAGGTCTTCGGTGTCCACCGCTCGACCGTGTCGCGCCAACTGCGTCACGCCGTCGATGCGGGCTGGGTCGAGGCGGGGACGGGTCCGGCACGTGCCGGACATCCGCTCCGGCTCACCGACCACGGAGCGACAGTTCTCGAAGGTGCGGTCGTGCGTCGTCTCGACGACGTCCGCGCCGGCCTCGAGGGCTGGGACGAGAACGAACTCGAACGCTTCGTGGATCTTCTGCGCCGCTTCCGCGCAGGAATCGATTCCGACGACCGGACTCCCGACCAGAACGATGGAGATTGCAGTGCGTGAGTACTCGACCCCGGCCCCGTTCACCATCGGTGACGACGAATCGGTCGTCCACACGGTGTTCACCCATGCGGAGAAGACTCCGCACCGCGTGATGTACTCCCGGCCGCAGGGTGACGACTGGGTCGCGGTCACTGCGCAGCAGTTCGCCGACCAAGTGAAGGCCGTCGCAAAGGGCCTGATCGCCAACGGTGTGCAGCCCGGCGATCGTGTCGCGCTGCTCTCGGCCACCCGCTACGAGTGGTCGCTGTTCGACTACGCGATCTGGACGGCCGGCGCGGTGTCGGTACCGATCTACGACTCCTCGTCCACCGAGCAGATTCGCTGGATCCTCCAGGACTCCGGGGCCGTCCTCGCCGTCGTCGAAACCGCGCGGCACGAGAAGCTCTTCGTCGACATGCCCGACACCCTCCGTCGCATCCTGCAGATCGAGGACGGCGCGGTGAACACGCTTGCGGCCGACGGTGCCGAGGTCGACGACGCCGAGATCACCACGCGTCTGGCCGGAATCCGTTCCGGCGGCCTGGCTTCCCTCGTCTACACCTCGGGAACCACCGGGCGACCCAAGGGCTGCATGCTCACCCACCGCAACTTCCTCGCCGAGGTCCGGTCCATCCTCACCTCGGACATCGGTATCGTCGCCAAGCCCGGCAACCGCGGCCTGACCTTCCTGCCCCTCGCGCACGTGCTGGCGCGCGCGGTGTCGCTCGCGCTCTTCGAAGCAGGCACGGCGCAGGCTCACTGGGCGGACTTCTCGACCGTCTCCGCGCAGTTTGCCCGGTACTCGCCGAACATCATCCTCGGTGTGCCGCGCGTCTTCGAGAAGGTGCGTGACGCGGCAGCGGGCAAGGCGGTGGCCGGCGGACCGGTCAAAGCGGCGATCTTCGATTTCGCCGAGCACACCGCCATCGCCTACAGCGAATCGCTCGACCACGGCGGCCCCACCTTCACGTTGAAGGCCAAGCGCGCCCTCGCCGACAAGCTGGTCTACTCCAAGCTGCGCGAGGCCATGGGCAACGAGTGCTGGTACGCGATCTCCGGCGGCGGTGCCCTGAGTGCCCGTCTCGGTCACTTCTTCCGCGGCGTCGGCGTGCCGATCTACGAGGGCTACGGCCTCACCGAGACCACGGCCGCACACAGCGTGAACACGCCCGGCGCGCAGAAGATCGGCACCGTCGGGCGTCCCATGGGCGGGAACTCGGCGCGCATCGCGGATGACGGCGAGATCGAGCTGCGCGGCATGGTCGTCTTCGACGGCTACTGGCGCAACGACGAGGCCACTGCCGGTGCCTTCCACGACGGCTGGTTCCGCACCGGCGACCTCGGCTCGCTCGACGAGGACGGCTACCTGTCCATCACCGGGCGCAAGAAGGACCTCATCATCACCGCCGGCGGCAAGAACGTCTCACCCGGGCCGCTCGAGGACCGCATGCGGTCGCACACCCTCGTCTCCCAGGCCGTCGTCGTCGGCGACGGACGCAGCTTCGTCACCGCTCTGGTGACCGTCGATCCGGACATCTTCGAGAACTGGAAGAACGAGAACGGCAAGCCCACCGGTGCGACGATCGCCGACCTGCGCCACGACGCCACGCTGCGGGACGCGATGCAGACCATCGTGGACGACGCCAACACCCTCGTCTCGCACAGCGAGGCGATCAAGAAGTTCGCCATTCTCGACCGCGATCTCACCGAGGAGTCCGGCGAGCTCACGCCGACGCTGAAGATCAAGCGCAACGTCGTCACCGAGCATTTCGCCCACGAGATCGACGCCCTGTACGCGAAGTGATGCCCTAGGGGCGCGTACCCGAGCAGCGGCCGCCGATCCGGATGCCGGATCGGCGGCCGCAGTGTTCGTGTGGTGTCACTCCACCGGTGAGGTGTCTCCGGAGACCGCCCGGGCCAGTCGCGCGAATCCGTCGTGGTCGACGAGATCCTCGACGAGCACGACCTTGCCGCGGGCATCGGCGAGCGGAACCCGCCAGTTCGGATACTCGTCGACGGTGCCCGGCTGGTTCTGGCTGCGACGCTCGCCGGTCACATCTGCCAGCGAAACGCCCAGCAGCGCAGACGGACTCGCCGCGATCAGCCGGTGCAGCGCCTCGACCTGGCGATCGACGTCGGTCTCGCCTTCGTCGAGCAGACCCCGTTCGACCGCGAGCGCCAGAACCGAGTCGCGTTCGGCCGTCGCATCGGTGAGTTCGGCGTCGAGGTCGCCCTCGAGCAGGCCGAGCTCCGACCGCAGCCGGATGTGGTCGCCCGCAAGGTATCCCGCGGTGGGCGCGAGGTCGTGTGTGGTCACCGAGGTCAGGCACAGGGTGCGGTAGGTTTCCGGCCCGCGTGGGGAGTCCTCGTCGCGTTCGAACCACAGGATCGACGTCCCGGCGATCCCCCGCTCCGCAAGATACTCCTGCACCCACTCCTCGAAGACCCCGAGGTCCTCACCAACGACCACGGCGCCGGCGCGATGCGCCTCGAGCGCCAGGATGCCGACGAGTGCCTCGTGGTCGCTGCGGACGTACGCGCCGTCGGCGGGCGACATCCCCTCCGGTACCCACCAGGTGCGGAACAGTCCCAGGATGTGATCGGCCCGGACACCACCCGCGTGCCGCAACGCCGAGCGCACCACATCGCGGAAGGGGATGTATCCCAGCTCCGCGAGACGATCCGGCCGCCACGGCGGCTGATTCCAGTTCTGGCCGTTGCGGTTGAAGTCGTCGGCGGGGGCGCCCACCGTGACGCCCGACGCCAGCGCGTCGCCCAGCGTCCAGGCGTCGGCGCCGTGCGGACCGACACCCACTGCGAGGTCGTGCAGGATTCCGATATCGGAACCTGCTGCAAGCGAAGCAGTCTGAGCGTTCGCGAGCTGCTCGTCGCACAACCACTGCAGCCGGCGGTGGAAGTCGATCCGCGAGGCCAGTCGCTCGCGCAACCGGGTGACCTTCGGGTCGTCGGGGCTCGGAGCGCGTGACGCCCACCGGTCGGCGCGGTCGCCGAACTTCTCGTACAGCGCGCACCACAGCGCGAAGTCGTCGAGCGCCTGCCCGCCCTCGGCGCAGAACGCCTCGTACCGTGCGCGGCGGGCCGGGCCGAGCGGCACCCGGTACACGCGCTCGAGGACGTCGAGTTTCGCGCGGAAAGTCGCGTCCCGGTCGAGACGCCGCGCCTTCCGGTTCGCCTTCGCCGCGCGCTGCGCGTGCTCGTCGAGTTCCTTGCGGTGTTTCGCGGGGAGGTAGGCCACCTCCGGGATATCCTCGATCCGCAGGTACAGCGGGTCGACGAAACGCCGCGACGACGGCAGATAGGGCGACGGTTCGTGCGGGGGCACGGGCTCGGCCGCGTGCACGGGGTTGATCAGGACGAAGTCGCCGCCGTGACCGGCCGTGATCGCCGCCAGATCGGCCAGGTCGGCGAAATCACCGATGCCCCACGACCTGCGGCTGCGCACCGAATAGATTTGGGCCGCAAGGCCCCAGCGCTTCTTCTCGAGCAGCCGGTCGGCGGTGGACAACCGGCGCGGGGTCACGACCAGGCCCGCGGTGGTCTCGATGTCGTTGCTGCGGGCGTGCACGACATGCCAGCCGAGGGGCAGCCGCGGAACGGCGAAGGTCGCGCGGCCCACGAGCCGGCCGTCGACCGTACGCGGGTCCACCCACACGTCGAGTTGCTCGACATCGACCTCCGCCCCGTCCTCGGCGACGACCCACACCGACACCGGGTCGCCGTGCGGCACATGTACCGGGAACGTCCGGTCGTCGCCCTCGAGGACCACGAGCGCGGGCGGGAGCATGCAGCGCCACGGGCGGTCGTCGAAGTCGGCGAGCGATGCCACGACCTCGTCGTCCGTCCCGGCCGGGACGTCGAGCGCGGCGAGTACGCGCCGCAATGTCTCGTCGGAGACATCGTGGTCGCGTCCCCCCCATCCCGTGTAGGTGGTGGTGATGCCGTGCTTTCCGGCCAGTTCGCGCAGCTTCGCCGAGGACGTCACGGTCCTGAATCATGCCAGCAAAACGACTCGGGGGCAGCGTGCGGAACATAGGGTCGACAGGGTGACCGCTCTCGACATCGCGCACGGCGACATCACCACCATCGCGGTGGATGCGATCGTCAACGCCGCGAACTCCTCCCTGCTCGGTGGCGGGGGAGTGGACGGTGCGATCCACCGGGCCGGAGGCCCGGAGATCCTCGCGGCCTGCCGCGAACTCCGCGCGACCTCGCTACCCGACGGACTCGAACCGGGCCGTGCAGTGGCGACAACCGCGGGGCGTCTCCCGGCGCGATGGGTGATCCACACCGTGGGCCCGGTGTGGTCGGCGCACGAGGACCGATCCGGGATCCTGCGTTCGGCGTACCACAACAGTCTGCTCGTCGCGCACGATCTCGGTGCCCATACGGTGTCGTTCCCGCTCGTCTCGGCCGGCGTCTACGGCTGGCCGCTCGACGACGCCGCCCTGCAGGCCGTCACCACCATCCGGGAGACACAGACGGGCGTGGAGACCGTCGTACTCGTCGGCTTCGACAACGCCGCTGTCGACGCGCTCCGTCGCGCCGTGTCCCGGGCGGGATCGGCTCAGGAGTAATCGCCGAAGCCGTCGAAGAGGGTCGGTTCGTCGGGGTTGTCGAACAGTGCGGGCTGCTCGGGCGCCGACTCACGGCCGGCGCTCGGCTTCGACGCGCGTGAGCCGGCCGAATCGGTGCCCTCGCCCTGTTCGAGGAACTGCAGGGCCTCCGCGAGCGAGCGGCTCGTCGCCTCCCATTCGAGTGCCCGCGCCCGTGCCTCGCGAGCACCGTCGGTGTTGAGCGCCGCCTCGCGGGTCTGCGACTCGCCGTCCCACCACACCTGCAGTTCGGTGCTGATGGTGAGGAACCGCCGCAACTGCTCGGGATTGCGATCGCCGATCGCCGCGACGGTGCTCGCGGCGACATCGGTCGCGCCGTCGAGATGGAAGTCGCGCACCGCGAGCAGGGCCACCGGCAGATCGTCCTCGGCGTCGGGTAACTGCGAGACGTCGCCCCAGGGCGGATCGGCCGCACCACCCGTCGCCCCGTCGAATCCCTGATCGCGCAGCAGCGAGCCGCCGATATGGGTGGCGAACGAACTGTCGACGGTGTCGAGGAACCGAGTGATGGTCTCGAGCGATCCGAGCAGGTGCGCCGGAGCGAACGGCGCGGCCGGAACGTGGTCGACGATCGCGAGGCGGTCGTCGACCAGCACGAACTTCAGGTGCGGCCACCGGCGGTTGAGGTCGACGCAGATCTCGGCGGCCCGCGTGCGTCCGGTGATGGAATGGACGATCGGTGCGAACAGGTCGACGGTGCCGCCTCCGGGGCCGACACCGACGAACACCAGGACCCCGGCGATCCGCAGGACGAGATCGCCGTCCTCGTCCCAGGCGGGCAGATCGTCGATCCGCTCGTGCAGGGTGGATTCGATCAGTTCGCGCACGTGGTCGTCGCCGCTGGGGACGACCGCGAGCGGCACCTCCGGGGCCTGCGTGCGACCGGCCTGCGGCGTCTCGGGCACGAGGAACGAGGTGAGCTCGGCGACCGAGCGCTCCGTCCCGAATGTCTCGGCCCGCAGGAAGAGGGGATGGGGAACGCCCCACACCGAGCGCAGGGCACGCACGGCGATGACGGCGAGCTGATCGGCCCAGCTGCCCGGACGATCGATCCAGAACGCCGGGGATCCGTCGTCCTCCGGATCGTCCGGTCCGCGGGAGGGCGCCTTCAGCCCGAGTTCGAGGAGCATCTGCTCGTCGACCGGCGTGAGGTGCCGGTCGGGGGCGAGGTGGGCGTTGGACGGGACCTCGCAGCGGACGAGCCGGTCTCCCCACGCGTAGAACTGCACGCACGGCCCCGCCGGGCCGCCGGCCTCGTCGGTGAAGGGTTCGAGGACCAGGCCGTCGCCGTCGCTCATGGCCGCGACATGGTCGGCCAGGCGCGTGCGGAACTCGCGCCAGGCCGCATCGACGTCCTGGTCGAACCGGGTCTGCGCGTCGGCCATGATCGGACCCCTTCTCTGTGCGGTCGAGCCGAGAGAAAGACTAGTCGCCGGTACCGACAGGCATTCCTCCGCTCGGTCGCACGAGTGACAGCTCGCCGGAGCGCACGGTTCTCGGCCGCCGGCGGCCCGCGCGAGCGCACGGTTCTCGGCCGCCGACGGCCCGCCGGAGTGTTCCGATCCCGGCGAGCGAAACCGTGTCGATCCGTCTGGAGATGGTCGACCATCGACGCATGATCGACGCCATCATCCGTCTCGTCCGGACGCTGCCGGCCCGCATCCCCGCAGTACAGTCGGCAGATCCGTTCGTGGAGATCGTCGCCATATCGGCCGGGGTGGCCGAATGCACCGCAGATGCCGTGGCGGACTACGCGATCCGCGTGTCGATATGACCGTCAGCGACGGGACGGAGATCGACACCGACGTCCTCGTGCTCGGCGGGGGACCGGCCGGTACCTGGGCAGCGCTCGCGGCCGCCCGGGCCGGGAGTCGCGTGGTCCTCGCCGACAAGGGCTATTGCGGGACGAGCGGCCCGACCGCGTCCGGCGGCAACAACCTCTGGTACCTGCCGCCCGGACCCGAGCGCGCCGCGGCCGTCGACCGCCGCCACCTCGAAGGGGGACTGCTCTCCGATCCCGCCTGGATGCACCGGGTGCTCGACGAGACCTATCGACGCGTCGACGACCTCGCCGTCCACGGCCGTTATCCCTTCGGCGTGGACCCGGAGACCGGACGTCGCCGGGGCAGCAGCCTGCAGGGACCCGAGTACATGCGGCGGATGCGCCGCCTCGTCCACCGCGCCGGCGTGCGCATCCTGGATCAGTCGCCCGCCCTGCAGCTGCTCGTCGACACCGACGGTGCGGTGGCCGGCGCGACCGGTGTCCACCGCCGGCAGGGGTACGAGCCGTGGACGGCGCGTGCCGGTGCGGTCGTCCTCGCCACGGGAGGCTGTGCCTTCCTCTCCGGCAGCTTCGGTACCGACGTCGACACCGGCGACGGTCACCTCATGGCCGCCGAGGCCGGTGCCGAGTTCTCCGGGATGGAGTTCTTCTCGGCCTACGCGCTCGCGCCTTCCTGGAGTGGGCACACGAAGGGACTGTTCATGCAGTTCGCGACGTTCTACGACGACGCCCGTGTGCGGCTCGGCGACGACCGCGCGACCGCCATGCGGTACCTGCTCGACGGTATCCCGGTCCACGCCCGTCTCGACCGGGCACATCCCGACCACCGCGAAGCGATGCGTCGTTCCCAGCCCAACTACTTCCTGCCTCTGGACAAGGCCGGGATCGACCCGTTCACCGAGATGTACCCGGTGCGGGCGGTCCTCGAGGGAACGGTGCGCGGTACCGGTGGCCTACGGATCACCGGGACGGACTGCAGCACGACGGTCCCTGGTCTGTTCGCCGCCGGCGACGTCGCCACGCGCGAGCTGATCACCGGGGGCCGCAGCGGTGGAGGCAGTCACAACGGGGCCTGGGCGATGTCGTCGGGTTCGTGGTCCGGGGCGGCCGCCGCAGAGTTCGCCCGGAACCGCGGTGTCCCGGACGTCGCGAGACCGATCGGCGGGGTCGGCCTCGAGGGCGACCCGGACCGCGCCGCGACCCGCGCGATCATCGGCCGGGTGCAGGAGCACACGCTCCCGCTCCGACGTAGTTTCCGGCGGACGGCCCGCAGTCTCGAGGACAGCATCGCCGCACTCGACGACGCGTGGACCGCGGCGCCCGTCGTGCTCGGCGGACGAGGGCGGGAGCTGGTACGAGCCCGGTCCGGTGCCGCGCTCCTCGCCGTCGCCCGGTGGGTGAGCCGCACCGCCCTCGCGCGTACGGAGACGAGGGGCATGCACGTGCGCACCGACCACCCGGACACCGACCCCGACCTGCAGTACCGCCTCGTGACGAGCGGTCTGGACCGCGTGGACGTCCGTGCCGAAGGACACCTCGTGCGACGAGGAGCGAACCGATGATCGAGGTGATCGTCGCGGAGCGGTGCATCTCGTGCGACATCTGCATCGCGGTGTGCCCGACCGACGTCTTCGAGCGTGCGCCCGACGGGCTTCCCGTTGTCGCGCACCAGGAGGACTGCCAGACCTGCTTCATGTGCGAGGTCAACTGCCCCGCCGACGCTCTCTACGTCGCACCCTATTCGGCTGCGGTGAGCGAGGATTCGCCACACCGGGACGTCGATGCGCTCACGGAGTCCGGTGCGCTCGGGCGCTACCGCGCCGTCGTCGGATGGGGTCGGGGACGACGAGCCGGTGCCCGTGAGGACCGCAACGACCTGTTCACGGGCCGGCCTGAGGGCAGCGGCACCCGGGGAGCGGGTTCACCGCAGTTCACGCACGAAGCGGCCGATCTCGGCGATCGCGCGGCCGCTCTCCGGGACGACCCCCGCCGCGGCCTGGAAGGCGTGCACCTGTTTCTCCCACACCTGGAGTTCGGCGGAGACCCCGGCGAGTTGCAGTCGCCGGGCCATCAGCTCGGCGTCGACGTAGGTCATCTCCTCGGATCCGGTCTGGATGAGTGCGGGAGGCATCTCCGACAGATCGAGATCGACGGGGGAGGCGACCGGTTCGGCGCCTTCGCCGCCGAGGCGTTCGGCGCGTTCGACGAGGGTGGACAGCACAGCGACGGCGCGTCGCGGGAAGACGGCACACCGGTGCGAGTTGGGATGGTCGAGTTTGCCCCGCGGGTCGAGATCGGTGAGGGGCGACAGCGCGACGGTGCCGGCCGGGCGGCCGATGCCGAGTCGTACGGCTTCGTGGGCGACGGCGAAGGTGAGGAAGCCGCCGGCGGAATCCCCGGCGATCACGACACGCTCGGCCGGGTGGCCGTGCGCCACGAGCCAGCGCAATCCGTCGAGGCCGTCCTCGACCGCGCGCCGGATCGGATGGCGGGGCAACATGCGGTAACCGACGGCCAGGACCGGCGCGCCGGTGGTGGCGGAGATGCGGGAGACCAGATGGCGGTGCGTGGTGAGGCCGCAGCACAGGAACGCGCCGCCGTGCAGGTACAGGACGGCGGTGCCGTCCATACCGACCTGCGCGGCGGTGCCGTCCATATCGACCTGCGCGGCCGGGGGTGCGGCACCCGGCGCCCAGAGCAGTTCCGCCGGGCACATCGGTAGGTCGACTCGCCGGCGGTGTGTGCCGGGCACGGGCACGAGAGGGAACGCGAGGTGGTCTATCGCCGACGCCGGCCAGGGGAGGGTCGGGGCGTACGACCATGCCTCGATGAACGGCCGCACGGTACGGCGCACCGAGAAGGACAAGGCACGGGACCGAGTGCTCACCCCCGCGAACTCGCGCGTGGTCGCGTGGTGCGTGGGCAGAGGGAGCAACTCGGTGCGGGCGACGCTCATGACCAGCACCTCCTCGGTCTGCCCGGAGTCGTGGTCGGACCCGGTCGGGGTGGCTGCACGAACTTCGGATTTACGAGGATACGCCCGTTCATCCAGGTCGCGAGGGTTTGCTGAGCAATCGTTGTGGTCCTGGTCTCAGAGTGACGATTCCGGGCGGAGGCGGGTTCTCGGCGATGTACCTTCTGTCAGGTACCGGCAGTGCAAAAAGTTTTCCGGACCTTCTACACATCCCGTACTTTTCGGGCCACACTGACTGTATGTTTCGACTGCGGCGCGCGGCCCGGCGTCGCTCCTGGGGGACGAACGAAGGCGAGATGTTGCGTAAATTCGACGTTGCAAGCATGAGTGCCGAGGAGATCACCGCGGCGGACCTGCCCCGGATGGTGGCGGACGCCGCGGCATGCGAGCCCGACCGGATCGCCGTGGCGCACGGCATGGACACCACCACCTACGCCCGCTTGCACGATGAGGTCGTCAAGCTCGATGCGGCCATGGGGATCCTGCTGGGACAGGCCTCGCTCGTGCCCATCGCGCTCGCCACCGTCTTCCCGGCGCTGGCCGACTCGGCGCGCGGCGACCTGCGCAACGTGCTCGACGCACTCGTGATCGACCTCGTCGACTGCGTGGCCCCCGCGCCTCTTTCCGCGGCCGGCTGACGAACCGCCCGGTATCCACCATCATTGAATCGGTAGGTCGACGAATGAAGTGATCGGTGCTGCACGACAGTACCGGTTCGGGTGGGAGGTCACATGGACGACGACACGCTCACCGTCGCCTGCAAGTACGGCGAAGTCCGGGGGTATCGCGACGGCGAGGCCTACGTCTGGAAGGGCATCCCGTACGCAGCCCCGACCGGTTCCCGGCGGTTTCGGGCGCCGCTACCGCCGGAACCGTGGGACGGCGTCCTCGACGGCGCACGGTTCGGACCGATAGCTCCGCAGAGCCGACAGAGCCCGATCGGGATCGACCCCGAGATGACGTTGAGCGAGGACTGTCTCTCGCTCAACATCTGGGCGCCGTCGCCCGACGGACGCCGACGCCCCGTCATGGTCTGGATCCACGGTGGCGCCTACGTGCTCGGTTACTCCGGTCAGAAGATCTACGACGGCCGAAACCTGTGCGAGAGCGGCGATGTCGTGATCGTCACGATCAACTACCGGCTCGGCGCGCTCGGCTTCCTCGACCTGTCGTCCTTCTCCACGCCCGGGACCACCTTCGAATCCAACGTCGGCCTCCGGGACCAGATCGCCGCCCTCGAATGGGTGCGCGACTGCATCGCCGACTTCGGTGGCGATCCGGACTGCGTGACGCTCTTCGGCGAATCGTCGGGTGCGGGGTCGATCACCACGCTCATGACGGTCCCGAAGGCCAAGGGCCTCTTCCATCGTGCGATCGCCCAGTCGCCGCCCGCCACCTCGGTGTACGGCAGCGACCGTGCCGCGACCGTTGCACAGCGCTTCCTCGAGATCCTCGACCTGTCGCCGTCCCGGGCCGCCGAACTACTCACGATGTCGACCGACACGCTGGTCGAGGCGTCGGAGGTGCTCGTCGCCGAGACTCCGACGAAGGTGCCGGGGACGCTCGCCATGACACCGGTCGTCGACCGCGGCCTGGTGCCGAAATATCCGGTCGCGGCCTTCCAGAAGGGGCTGTCGCACCGGATCCCGCTGATCATCGGCTCGAACAAGGACGAGCCGTCCATCTTCCGCTTCATGAAGTCCCCGCTGATGCCCGTCGACGACACGGCGGTGCAGGCCATGTTGGCGGCGTTGGCCGACGACCGGACGGATCTGCCTGCCGAGCGACTCGCCGAGATCGTCGCGGCGTATCCCGACCTGCCCAAACCCATCGGGGCGATGGCGCTCTCGCGGGACGCCGGTTTCCGCATGCCGGTGCTGTGGGTCGCCGAAGCGCACAGCGCGCATTCGCCGACCTGGGTGTACCGCTTCGACCACGCCACCCCGATGCTCAAGGCTGCCCGGATCGGAGCCGGGCACGCGACCGAATTGCCATATGTCTTCGGAAATTTCGGCACTCTCGGCCGGGATCCGTCCTTCTGGCTCGGCGGCCGCAAGGCCGCCGGTGAGGTCTCCGGTCGTGTGCAGCGGCGCTGGTTCGCGTTCGCGCACCACGGTGTGCCGGCGGCACTGGACGGTTCGAAGCACTGGCCGCAGTACGAGGCGGAGGAACGCTCGACCCTGCTCATCGACTCCACGGACAGGGTCGAGTCGGATCCGGACGGCGAGATGCGCCGGGTCTGGGGTACCGAGGTCATGGCCTTCACCTGAGCGCGCCCGCGCACCGGTGCGGCACGTGCTCCGATGGCACATGCCGTGAGATGACACATACGGTGCGTTGACCGGGTTGAACACGTGTGCAATCCTTGAAACGTGCATTCAATTGCCGCCGGTGACGACCTCACCACCCGTGCACGGATCCGCGACGCTGCCATCCGGTGCATCGCCGCGTACGGGGTCGGCGTGCCGCTGCGGACCATCGCCGCCGAGTGCGGCGTCAGCGCCTCGCTGATCGTGCACCATTTCGGATCCCGCGCCGGATTGAAGGAACACTGCGACCGGTACGTGCTCGACGGGATCCGGCAGGCGAAGAGTGCCGTCCTCGACCCGAAGGTCGGACCGGCCGCGCTGAACGACCAGATGGAACACATCGAGAACTACGCGACCACGGTCGCCTACCTCTTCCGCACCCTCCGGACCGGCGGCGCCCCCGCCGCCGACTTCCTCGACCGGCTCGTCGCCGACACCGAGGCCTATCTCGAGGAGGCTGTGGCCGCCGGAACCGTGCGGCCCAGCCGGTTCCCCTCCGAACGAGCACGTGCCCTCATCTCGTTCAGCGTCGGCGCCGTGCTCATGGACCTTCCCGGTCCCGACGAATACCTCGACCTCGAAACCTTTCCTGCCAGGCTGCGCGCCTACACCGAACGCCTCGCGCTGCCGATGCTCGAGCTCTACACCGAGCCGTTGCTGACGGACTCGACCCTTCTCGACGCCTGTCTGGCAGCGCGTGAGGCACCCCCCGACTCCTGACGGAGGAAAGATGGACACCCCTCTTATCGAAATCCGCGACATCGTCAAGACATTCGGAACCACCAGAGCTCTCGACGGGTTCTCGATGACCGTCGAACGCGGCACCGTCGCGGGATTCCTCGGACCGAACGGCGCCGGCAAGTCCACGGCGATCCGCGTGCTGCTCGGAATGCTGCGTGCCGATTCCGGCACCGCCCGTGTCCTCGGATTCGACCCGTGGACCGACGCCGTCGCGATCCACCGCCGACTCGCGTACGTGCCCGGCGACACGAATCTGTGGCCCACCCTCACCGGGGGCGAGATCATCGACGTCCTCACCCGCATCCGCGGGGGAGAGGCGCGCACGCGTCGTCGCGCCGAACTCCTCGAACGGTTCGAACTCGACCCGACGAAGAAGGCCCGCACCTACTCGAAAGGCAACCGGCAGAAGGTCGCACTCGTCGCCGCCCTCGCATCGGACGCCGAGCTCTACCTGCTCGACGAACCCACCTCGGGTCTCGACCCGCTCATGGAGGCGGTCTTCACCGACGAGGTGCGAGGGCTCCGCGACCGCGGCGCGACCGTGCTGCTGTCCAGCCACATCCTCGCCGAGGTCGAGAAGCTCTGCGACACGGTGACGATCATCCGGGCCGGACGCGACGTCGAGACCGGCACCCTCGCACAACTGCGGCACCTGACCCGCTCGTCCGTGCGGGCCACGACCGCCGCCCCTGCCGAGCGACTGGCCGGGCTCTCCGGAGTCCACGACCTCTCCACCGACGACGGCAGGCTCGCGTTCGACGTCGACAACACCGCCCTCGCACCGGTCCTGCAGGAACTCGCCGGACTCGGCGTCGAGAACCTCACCATCACACCCCCGTCGCTCGAAGAGCTGTTCATGCGGCACTACGGCGACACCTTCGACACCGGTGACGGGAACGGTGCCGGTGCCGGTGCCGTGGAGGAGGTGTCCTCATGATGACCACGACGACACCGACAGCAGTGCCGACCCCGAGCGGTACCTCCGCGACGTTCGCGGCACCGTTCACCGGGCTCGGCACACTGCTGCGGTTCTACCTGCGGTTGGACCGCGTGCGGATCACCGTCTGGACTCTCGCGCTCGCCCTCACGGTGTGGTCGACCGTCCTCAGCCTGGCCGCGGTCTATCCCGACGAGGCCTCCCGGCAGGCCCGCGCGGCCCTGCTGGAGAATCCGGCAGCCGTGCTCATGACGGGACCAGCCTACGGGATCGACAACTACACGCTCGGGGCGATGACTGCGAACGAGCTGAGTCTGACCGTCTTCGTCGCGACGGCGATCATGAGCATCCTGCTCGTCGTCAGGCATACCCGAGCGCAGGAGGAATCCGGCCGGCTCGAACTCCTGCGGGCTCTGCCCGTCGGGGCCTACGCCCCGCCGGCGGCCGCCCTGCTGTTGGTCTCGGTCGCGAATCTCGTGGTGGGTACCGGCATCACCGTCGCGCTCATCGCCGGCGGGCTCGATGTCGTCGGCTCGATCGCCTTCGGTGTGGCCTCCGCCGTCACCGGGGTGCTCTTCGGCGCAGTCGCCGCGGTGACCGCCCAGTTCGGCGAGCACTCCCGCTCGGCCACGGGCACCGCGCTCGCAGTGCTCGCCGCGGCCTTCTTCGTCCGCGGAGCCGGCGACATCATCGAGGCCACCGGGTCGTGGCTGTCGTGGCTCTCGCCGATCGCCTGGGCCCAGCAGACCCGGCTCTACGTCGACGAGCGGTGGTGGCCGCTGCTGTTGTCCGTCGCCACGACGGTCGTGCTGCTCACCGTCGCCGTTGCGCTGTCGCGGCGCCGCGACCTCGGAGCCGGTCTACGGGCGCCGAAACCAGGCCCCGCCGAGGCCGATTCCGCGTTGCTCGGTCCGGTGGGGTTGATCCGGCGCCTGCTGCGCGGAGCGTTCGTGGGATGGCTGACGGGACTGGTGCTGTTCGGTGTCGCGATGGGCGCCCTCGCCAGTTCCGTGGAGGATCTCATCGACGAGATGCCTCAGGTGCTGGACATGGTCGGCGTGGATCCCGACGCCCTCACCGCCTCCTTCGCCGGGATGATGCTGATGTTCCTCGCCCTCGGCGCCACCGCCTTCGGTGTGTCCGCGGTGGTGCGAATGCGCAGCGAGGAGGACGGCGGACGGTCCGGTCTCGTGATCGTCACCGGAACCGGGCGCAGCGCATGGCTGTCCGCGGCACTCGGTGTGATCGTCGTCCAGACGGTCGTGGCGCTGCTCGTCTCCGGCGCCGCGACCGGACTGGGGGTCGCATTCGCGGTGGGCGACTGGGCGTGGGTGCTGCGGATGATCGCGGCGTCCCTGGCCTACGCGCCGGCGGCGATCCTCGTCGTCGCCGTGGCGTTCGCGCTGCTGGGCTGCGTGCCGCGCGCGACCGGGCTGGTGTGGGTGCTGGTGGTGTGGACGGTGTTCGTCGCGTGGCTCGGCGAGATGCTCGACCTACCCGACGAACTCGTCGCACTGTCGCCGTTCTCGCACATCCCGCTGGTGCCCGCAGAGAATGCGACGGCGATGCCGCTGATCATCCAGGCGGTCGCGGCGGTACTGCTCGTCGCAGCGGCGATCGTGGGTTTCCGCCGCCGCGACGTGCAGGTGTGACGGATCAGTTGCGGTATTCGGGATGTTCGGAGACGAACTTCTCGACGTACGAGCAGGACGTACCGATCTTCAGTCCCTGCTTCTTGGTCTCGTCGAGGGCGTGCTTCACCACGATCCCGGCGAGACCCTTACCGCGGAACTGCGGGTCGGTGACGGTGTGGTCGAAGTCCCGCAGGTCGCCGTGCTGCGTGTAGTCGGCGTAGGCCGCGAGGTCGTCGCCGAGATAGAGCGCGAAGCGGGCCTTGTCGGCGTCGTGCTCGATCCGGGGTTCGGTGCCGTCGATGTTCTGCGTCATGATGTCACCGTACTCGGGGCGTGCTCTGGAGGAGTGTCGACGACGATCGCGTCGTCGTCGGTCAACGCCACGTGCTCGACGCCGTGCTCGCGCAGGTACAGCAGGGTCCGCTGTATCCCGTCGTCGGCCAGCAGCGAGTCGCCGGCGTGCGGCACGATCGCGTTCTCGACCCAGCCGAGTCCGTCCCACACCACCGGGATACCGCAGGTCGCGGCGACCTCGTCGGGGTCGTCGGAGAACTCGATGCCGCGCAGCGACGGTGTCGCGACACAGGCCCCGGCGCTGTATCCCCCGTACACGAGACGGTTGCTGCGCACCAGATCCGTGAGCACGGCGTCGCCTCCACTGCGGGCCAATTGCGCTCGCAGGACGAAGGTGTTGCCGCCGCGCACCCACACGGACGTGAAGCCCGACAGTCGCTGCCGCAGCGAGTCGGGATCGTCGAGGTGATCGCGCAGATCCACCTCCTCCGGAGCGAAGCCGAGCGACCGCAGCGGGCCCATCTCGCTCGTGACCGCCGCCGCGCGGGCGGAGGCCGGCCACGCGTCGGCGGCGTTCGCGATCACCGCGATCCGGCCCGGCGCCGCCAGACGGACGAAGGTGTCCGGGTCGGCGCCGAACCGGTAGGAGGACAGGAACAGCCGCACGACGTCAGATCGTGAACGCGAGGTTGTCGACGATGCGGCGCCCGACCTCGGTGTCGCCGCCGAGGGTGATCTCGTCGATTCGGTCCTCGGCGCGCACGCGTCCTCCGGCGAGCCGAACGAACAGTCCCGAGTCCATCGCAATCGTCGTGGTGGCCGGTTCGGAGAGGGCCGGGACCTCGGTGGCCCGTCCGTGCACCTCGACGTGGACGGTGCGTGCGAGGGGACCGGAGAGCTCGATCGTGATGCGTGCTCCCTCGGGGGCCTTGCCGCGCTTGCCCACAATGAACGGAACCGCACCGAAGACCTCCGCGGATCCGAGTTCGGCACGCGGGCCGCCCTCGCTGCCCGTCCTGCCGAGAGCGTCGCAGATGTCGAGTTCGTGGAGCCAGCAGTCGAACACGCGGATCCGCATGAAGCGTCCGTAGGGCGCCGGCCCGACGGGAGTGTTCGACTGCTTCCCGAAGTCCGCCTGGGTCATCGCGCCGAGTTGCTCCGTGCGTAGGGCGACGATCTCCCGGTAGCGCTCGAGCACGTCCGGGCCGGGAACGGGACGCAGCGACTCCACCCACAGCTCGTTGAAGGCCGCGATGTCGTTGCGGACGTGGTCGAACGAGCGCACGTCGCGTTCGATGCGCGGCGCTTCGATGCCCGCGAGCATCGACTCGGTGCCGATGAGATGCGCAGTGATGTCCTTGACCGTCCATCCCGGTAGGCAGGTGGCGGTGGTCCACTCGTCCTCGGTCGGTCCCGAGAGCAGATCGTCGAGCACGGCGAACTGCTCGAGCAGCAGCGGCCGGATCGTGTCGATCGGGAACTCGGCAGCGGAGGTATCGGGGGTGGTGTCGGGCTGCGATGTCACTGGTGCTCCTCGGCGGTGAGACGTTCGAGACCGGCGCGGATGAGTGCCGCGGTGGTCTCGGGGTCGTGGGGTCGACGGCGGACCAGACCGATACCCATCCGGACACGATCGCCGTTCCAGCGGGGCAGGACGTGCAGATGAGTGTGGAAGACGGTCTGGAAGGCTGCCCGTCCGTCGTTCAGGACGAGATTGGTTCCGTCGATGGCGAGTTCGGAACGGGTCATCGCCCGGGCGATCCGCTGTCCGGCGCGGAAGACGGCCGCGCCCGACGCCGGATCGAGGTCCTCGAGGCGTGCGGCGTGCACGCGCGGGATCACGAGGGTGTGCCCGCGCGCGATCGGCCGGATGTCGAGGAAGGCCACGACCTCGTCGTCCTCGTACACCCGTGTCGCCGTACCGCTGCCGTCGGCTATGGCGCAGAACACACAGGAACTCACCGGGTCACCTTAACGCGGTGTGTCGGTCCCGATCCTCAGCGCGTCGACGAGGGCGGGAAGACCCACGGCGGCCGTGGTGCGCCAGGCGTGGTCGACCTGATCGCTCAGATCGGTCTCGCGCGGATCGATCTGTACCACCGGCACGCCGTGACTGCGCGCGAGCGACGGCAGGCCGGCCGCCGGGTAGACGACGCCCGAGGTGCCGACGACCAGCAGCAGGTCGGCCTCGCGCAGGGACTCGGTCGCGGTCTCCCACGGGTCCTGCGGCAGCATCTCGCCGAACCACACGACGCCCGGCCGGCCGTCGCCTCCGCATGCGGGGCACGACGGCGGATCGAGACGGGCGACGGGATCCTCCGGCGGATCGGGGAGGTCGACGGCACGCTCGCACCGGCTGCACCGCGGGGCGAACAGGCTCCCGTGCAGATGGGTGACCTCGTGGCTTCCGGCCCGCTCGTGGAGGTCGTCGACGTTCTGCGTCACGATCTGCACGTGGGCCGCCCGTGCCCAGTCGGTGAGGGCCCGGTGTCCGGCATTGGGCTGTACACGCCGGACGAGCGCGACCCGCCACTGATACCAGGCCCAGACCGTCGCGGGATCGTCCGCCCACGCCGCCGGTGTGGCGAGGGCAGTGGCGTCGAAGTTCTCCCACAGTCCGGTCTGCGCATCGCGGAAGGTGGGGACACCGCTCTCGGCGGACATCCCGGCGCCGGTGAGGACGGCGACGCGGCGGGCCGAGCGGGCGAGGTCGAGGACGGGTTCCGGCACGTTCATGGGGTCAGGTTAGGTGCTCGGGTCAGGAGGGATCCGGGATCGGGTGCTCCCTGCCGCATCGCGGGCACGGTTCCTCCTCGGAGGTGAGCATCGCCCCGCAGTCGGGGCAGAGGAGATGGAGCCAGCAGACCGGGTCGCCGCCGAGGTCGGCCGTGCCGGGGTCGTCGTCGACCGTGAAGTCGGCGGGCGTGTCGTTCGCGGGGTCCTTCCGAGGTTCGTGTGTCACGGACACCCCCCTACGCGGGCTGCCGGACGAGCGCAAAGGCCGGGTCCGGTGACCGAGTATCTGAATCGATTCCGAAGTGTTCTGAATCGGTACACACCGCCGTTCGGTACACACGGAACGAATCTGTTTGCACTCCGCCTTCTTTCGCATCGGGGGCCGCTCCCGGGCCGTTTTCGGGACCGATTCCGATCGTCCTGCACGGTCTTGCTCACCGGAGGAAAATGGCATTTGTGAGGTGAGCTGCCTCACAAACTTGCGCCGTCTTGCTGTTCGGACTCGATTCAGATGATCTGACCAGGTTGCGAGGTCACGGGAGGGCACGGTAGGTCTGCTTAAGCCTTTCAGTGCATGACAGGCCGTCACATGGCCTTCGATAACGCATCTTTCGCCGCCGATCGCGGCACGACGCGCACTTTCATCGACGCAGGAGTCAAGAATTGAGTACCGAAGGATCGAACACGGGGAGCGGAGCGCACCGCCGTCCGACCGTCGGCGTGGTTCGTGAGACGAACGACGGGGAACGGCGGGTCGCGCTCGTGCCGAAGATCGTGCCCTCCTTGATCGGCAAGGGTCTCGACGTCGTCGTCGAGTCCGGTGCCGGCCAGGGCGCGCTGATTCCGGATGCGGCCTACAAGGAAGCCGGCGCGACCGTCGGCGACGCCTGGTCCGCCGACATCGTCGTCAAGGTCGCTCCGCCGAGCGACGCCGAGATCGCCCACCTGAAGTCCGGCCAGCGCCTGATCGGCTTCCTCGCCCCGCGCAACGCAGACAACCAGATCGGCGCCCTCACGCAGGCCGGAGTCGAGGCGTACGCCGTCGAGGCCATTCCGCGTATCTCCCGCGCGCAGGTCATGGATGCCCTGTCGTCGCAGGCGAACGTCGCCGGCTACAAGGCCGTGCTGGTCGCGGCGAGCGAATCCACCCGCTTCTTCCCGATGCTCACCACCGCCGCCGGCACCGTGAAGCCGGCGACCGTGCTGGTGCTCGGGGTGGGCGTCGCGGGTCTGCAGGCGCTGGCCACGGCGAAGCGTCTCGGTGGCCGCACCACCGGTTACGACGTGCGTCCCGAGGTCGCCGACCAGGTCCGGTCGGTCGGTGCCCAGTGGCTCGACCTCGGCATCGACGCCGCGGGTGAGGGCGGCTACGCACGCGAGCTCACCGAGGCCGAGCGGGCCCAGCAGCAGCAGGCGCTCGAAGACGCCATCAAGGGCTTCGACGTCGTCATCACCACAGCGCTCGTGCCGGGCCGCCCGGCGCCGCGCCTGGTGACCGCCGCCGCGGTCGAGGGGATGAAGCCGGGTTCGGTCATCGTCGACCTCGCCGGCGAGACCGGCGGCAACTGCGAACTCACTGAGCCGGGGCAGACCGTCGTCAAGCACGACGTCACCATCTGCTCGCCGCTCAACCTGCCCGCGACGATGCCGGAGCATGCCTCCGAGCTCTACTCGAAGAACGTGTACGCGCTGATCGAGCTGCTCCTCGACGAGTCGGGTGCCCTGGCCCCGGACTTCTCCGACGAGATCCTCGAGGCCGCCTGCGTGACGCGTTCGAAGGAGAACTCCTAGATGTACAACGAACTACTCGCGAACATCGCGATTCTGGTCCTGGCCGGATTCGTCGGTTTCGCCGTCATCTCCAAGGTGCCGAACACGCTGCACACGCCGCTGATGTCGGGCACCAACGCGATCCACGGCATCGTCGTGCTCGGCGCTCTCGTCGTGCTCGGTCATCTCCCCGGTGATGCCCACTGGGGCATCAAGATCATCCTGTTCGTCGCTCTGGTCTTCGGCACCCTGAACGTCGTCGGTGGCTTCGTCGTCACCGACCGCATGCTCGGGATGTTCAAGCAGCGCAAGGACTCCCCGGCTGCACAGAAGAAGGGGGCTGACGCCTGATGGGCTACCTCGTCTCGGTCCTGTACATCATCGCCTTCGCGATGTTCATCTACGGTCTGTCGGGTCTGACGGGCCCGAAGACCGCAGTCCGCGGCAACTACATCGCCGCCGTCGGTATGTTCATCGCGGTCGTCGCGGTGCTCATCGACATCCGTGACACGGAGAACTGGGGTCTGATCATCGGCGGTCTGGCCGTCGGCATCATCCTCGGCGTCCCGCCGGCACTGAAGACCAAGATGACGGCCATGCCGCAGCTGGTCGCGCTGTTCAACGGCGTCGGTGGTGGCACCGTCGCACTCATCGCGTGGGCCGAATATCTCGAGTCCACCAGCTTCACGACGTTGGACGACGACCCGACCGTGGTCATGATCGTCGGTTCACTGTTCGCCGCGATCATCGGCTCGATCTCGTTCTGGGGTTCGCTCGTCGCCTTCGCGAAGCTGCAGGAACTGCTGAACAAGACTCTCGAGCGCAAGCTCGTCGCGTCGGCGAAGCTGTTCCAGCTGGCCAACATCGTCCTCGTCCTCGCGTCGATCGCCATCGCCGTCTACATCGGCATCAGCGCCGACGGTGACCCGCTGGCCTCGTGGTGGATCCTGGCGCTGCTCATTGCCGCCGGTCTGATGGGTCTGTTCGTCGTGCTGCCGATCGGTGGCGCCGACATGCCGGTCGTCATCTCGCTGCTCAACGCCCTGACGGGTCTGTCGGCAGCAGCTGCCGGTCTCGCGCTGAACAACCAGGCCATGATCGTCGCGGGCATGATCGTCGGCGCCTCGGGCACCATCCTGACCAACCTCATGGCCAAGGCCATGAACCGGTCGATCCCCGCGATCGTCTTCGGCGCCTTCGGTGGCGGCGAGGCGGCCGCCGGTGTGGCCTCGGCGTCGGGTGGCACGGTCAAGGCCACCTCGGCTTCGGACGCCGCCATCCAGATGGCGTACGCCAACCAGGTCATCGTCGTTCCCGGCTACGGTCTGGCCGTCGCCCAGGCGCAGCACGCCGTCAAGGAGATGGCAGCGCTGCTCGAGGACCGCGGTGTCGAGGTCAAGTACGCGATCCACCCGGTCGCCGGTCGTATGCCCGGCCACATGAACGTCCTGCTCGCCGAGGCCGACGTCGAATACGACGCGATGAAGGAGATGGACGACATCAACGGCGAGTTCGGCCGCACCGATGTCACCATCGTCATCGGCGCGAACGACGTCACCAACCCGGCTGCCCGCCTGGACTCGACGAGCCCGATCTACGGCATGCCGATCCTCAACGTCGACCAGTCGAAGTCGGTCATCGTGCTCAAGCGCTCGATGAGCTCCGGTTACGCCGGTATCGACAACCCGCTGTTCACCGCCGACAACACGTCGATGCTGTTCGGTGACGCGAAGAAGATGGTCTCGGAGGTCACCGAGGAACTGAAGGCCCTGTAGGCCTTCCGGACCTGTCGCTGCTCCGTCACGGCGCCCACGCGGATCACCGCGTGGGCGCCGTCGGCGTCAGTACGGGAGCCAGCAGTGCGGCGAGGAGCACGCATGCGAGCGGTACGACCATCGCCGTCGTGAGGGAGGTCGCCTCGGCGATCCACCCGATGCACGCAGGGCCGGCCAGGAAACCCAGATAACCCAGACCGACGACGCGGGACATGTTCGCGCCGGGGGATCCCGAATCGAGATTGCCCGCGGCGCTGAACAGCTGCGGGAGGGCACCGGACAACCCCAGGCCGAACAATGCCCATCCGGCGAGTGTGAGGACCAGCCACGGCGACAGTGCCACGGCGCCGATCCCGACCGCGGCGACCAGCGTTCCGTACCGGATGACGGCGGCGCTGCCGAACCGGGCGGTGACCCGGTCGGCGACGAAGCGCCCGATCGTCATGGTCGCCGAGAACGCACCGAACGCGAGCGCGGCCACCGACTCCGGGCTGCCGAGCCGTTCCTGCACCTGCAGCGCGCTCCAGTCGTTCGCGACCCCCTCGCACAGCATCAGCGCGAACGCCACACCTCCGAGCAGCACCACGCGGCGCGAGTAACCGGCCCGGGGCCCCGGTGACGACGATCGGATCGGCGGCTCCGTCCGGACGAGGCGCGGCCCCGCCCGGCCCACCACCGCGGCCGCGACGACTCCGGCGACCGCGAGCGTGAGCGCGGGGCGAACCCCGGCGGCCAGGGCGGCCGCGCCCACCAGCGACCCGGCGATCCCGCCCGCGGAGAACAACCCGTGGAAGGCCGACATGATCGGTCGCCGGTACCGCTGTTCGACCACGACCGCCTGGGAGTTCATCGACACGTCCAGCGCGCCGTTCGCGAAACCGAACACTGCGAGAGCGAGTCCGAGCTGCCACGGCGCCGCGGCCAGGCCCGGCCCGACCACCGTCAGGGACAACATCAGAGCGAAGACGATCGTCGTGCGGTGGCTACCGATCAGGTCGGCGAGCCGACCCGTCACGTGCATCCCGCCGAGCGCCCCGAGGGCGAGCAGCAACAGCAACGATCCGAGTGCCGCGTGATCGATGCCCACCCGTTCCCGGATCGCCGGGATGTGGACGACCCACAGGGCGAGCAGGAAGCCGTTGAGCCCGAAGATCGCGAACACCGCCGCCCGGGCGTGCGTGAGCCGGTCCGTCGTCCGTTGCGAATCCACCACGTGGAGGCACGCTACCGAGCGTTCGCGGCCCCTACGTATCGGCGAGCAGCATGGGCACGGGATCGCCGAGGAACGCACCGATCGTCGCGAGTGCCCGTCCCGCCTGCTCCCCGTCGACGAGCCGATGGTCGAACGACAGCGACAACGTGACCACCTTCCGGATCGCGAGAGCACCGTCCACGACCCACGGGCGGTCGGAGATCGCTCCGACGGCGAGGATCGCCGACTCGCCGGGATTGAGGATCGGTGTTCCCCCGTCCACCCCGAACACCCCGACGTTCGTCACCGAGACCGTCGAACCCGTCAGCTCGGACGGCGTGGAGCGGCCCGTCCGCGCGCGGTCGGCGACCTCGGCGATCGACCGGGCCAGACGCGGCAACGACAGGCGCTGGGCCTCCCGGACCACGGGGACCTTCAGGCCGTCGGAGGTCGCAGTGGCGATCCCGAGATGCACGTCGTGGTGGAGCACGATCTCGCCCGTGTCGTCGTCCCAGTGCGCATTGAGCGACGGCTCGTCGGCGATCGCGTGCAACAGTGCGTGGGTGACGATGCTCAGCGCCGTCGGACGGACGCCTTCGAAGGCCGGCGACGCGCGCAGGGTCGACACCAGGTCGACGGTGGCGGTCGCGTCGCACGTGAGGAAGACGCTCGCGTGCGGGGCGGTGAAGGCGCTGCGGGAGACTGCCTCGGCGGTCCGCTTGCGCACCCCTCCGACGGGTATCCGTGTGGTCCGTTCGGGGGACGCCTCAGGGGCAGGTGAGTGTGGTCGTTCGGCGGTGGGTTCTTCGTCGTGGCCTGCGGTAGGTTCGTCGCCGTGTCCGGCGGTGCGCCGCACGTCGTCGCGCGTGATCACACCGCCGCGGCCGGTGCCCGTCACCGTGTCCAGATCGACCTCGAGGAGAGCCGCGAGTTTGCGTGCGCCGGGCTTCGCGTCGGGTCGTGCGGGAGGGGGATCACCGTCGCGGGCACGACCGGCGTCCGCCGAGATGCGGCGGGTCGCGCGTCTGCTCTGCGGGGCGTCGCCGGGTCCGTATCCGACGAGCACCGACGGTCGGGACGGGCCGTCGCTGTCACCGGCCGGTTCGGCGGGCCCGTCCTCGGTGGCGATCCGCAGCAGGGGTGCCCCGACCGGCACCGTCTGTCCCGGCTCGACCAGCAGTTCCTCGACCGTGCCGCCATAGGGCGACGGCAGTTCCACCGTGGCCTTGGCGGTTTCGACCTCCCCGATGACCTGGTTGAGTTCGACACGATCGCCGACCGCGACGGCCCAGTGCACCCAGTCCGCATCGGTGAGTCCCTCACCGAGATCGGGGAGACGGAATTCCTGTACTGCGCGGGCGGGATTCGTCATCGGTGCGCCTCACGCCGTGAGTGCGCGGTCGACCGCGTCGAGGATGCGATCCGGGTCGGGACGGTGGTGGGATTCGAGTTTGGCCGGGGGGTAGGGGATGTCGAATCCGCCGACCCGCAGGACCGGTGCCTCGAGTTGGTAGAAGCACCGCTCGGTCGTGCGGGCGGCGATCTCCGCGCCGATGCCGCAGAAGACCGGCGCCTCCTGCACGACGACGAGCCGGCCGGTTCGCCGCACCGACGCCTCGATCGTGTCGAAGTCGATGGGGGACAGCGACCTCAGATCGACGACCTCGAGCGAATGTCCTTCCGCTTCGGCGATGTCGGCTGCGCGTAGCGCGGTAGCGACCAGCGCACCGAAGGTCACGATCGTCGCGTCCGAACCGGACCGGACGACCCGCGCGGACGTGAGCGGCAGGTCGGGTGCGGTCTCCGTGTCGATCTCACCGCGTTCCCAGTAGCGGTGCTTCGGTTCGAGGAAGATCACCGGGTCGTCGAGCGCGACGGCCTGCTGGATCATCGAGTACGCATCGGACGGGGTGCTCGGGCTCACGACCCGCAGACCTGCGGTGTGGGTGAAGTACACCTCCGGTGATTCCGAATGATGTTCGACCGCACCGATGCCGCCGCCGTAGGGGATCCGGACGGTGAGCGGGGCCACCACGGCACCGGCCGTGCGGTAGTGGATCTTCGCGACCTGCGAGACGATCTGGTCGAAGGCCGGATAGACGAAGCCGTCGAACTGGATCTCGCACACGGGTCGGTAGCCGCGCAGCGCCATCCCGAACGCCGTTCCCACGATCCCGGATTCGGCGAGGGGAGTGTCGATCACACGACCTTCACCGAAATCCTTCTGCAGGGTGTCGGTGATGCGGAAGACGCCGCCGAGGGTGCCGACGTCTTCACCCATGATGACGACCTTGGGGTCGCGTTCGAGTGCGCGGCGGAGTCCGGCGTTGAGGGCACCGCCGAGGGTCATCGTCGTGGTGGTCATCGTCGTGGTGGTCATCGTCGCGCCTCCTCCGTGGGGCCGAAACTCGCCAGATATTCGGCGTAGTCCGCGCGTTCCTGTTCGACGAGCGGATGCTCGGTGGCGTAGACGTGGTCGAACAGGGCGGCGGGTTCGGGGTCGGGCATCCCGAGCGTGCCGCGCCGGAGCCGCATCGCGGCATCGTCGGCAGTGGTCCGGACCTCGTCGAAGAAGTCGTCGTCGGCGTGCCCTTCGCGTTCGAGCAGTCGTCGCAACCGATCGATGGGGTCGCGTGCCTGCCACTCCTCGAGATCGGCGGGTGTGCGGTAGCGGGTGGGGTCGTCGGAGGTCGTGTGCGGGCCCATGCGGTAGGTGAGTGCCTCGATGAAGAACGGACCGGCACCCTCGCGGGCATGCCGGACGGCACGCCGGGTCACCGCCAGGACTGCGAGGACGTCGTTGCCGTCGACCTGCACGGCCGGCATCCCGAATCCGGCGGCGCGCCGGGCGAGGGGGACCGGACTCTGCACGTGGGTGGGCACGCTGATCGCCCAGTGGTTGTTCTGGCAGATGAACACCACGCCGACACCCCAGCTGACCGAGAAGACCATGGCCTCCGAGAGGTCGCCCTGGCTCGTGGCGCCGTCGCCGAAGTACACGACGGTGGCGATCTCGGCTCCGTCGAGCTTCGCGCCCATCGCGTAACCGGTGGCGTGCAGGCCCTGGGCTCCGACGACGATGGCCGGGTTGGTGGTGGCGACCGTCTGCGGATCCCATCCGGACAGGCCGCACCCACGCCACAGGCGGGTCATGTCGGCGGGGTCGACGCCGCGGCACAATGCGACGGCGTGCTCGCGGTAGCTGGTGAAGACGTAGTCGTCGGGCGCGAGTGCCCGGGCGGAGCCGACCTGCGCGGCCTCCTGGCCCTGGAGCGGCGCCCAGAGGCCGAGCTCACCCTGCCGTTGGAGAGCCGTCGCCTCAGCGTCGACGCGTCGCGCGACGACCATGTCGCGGTAGAGTCCGCGCAGTTCGTCGGGGCCGACGTCGGCGACGAGTGGGCCGTACTCGGTGTCGAGGACGCGTCGCCCGTCGGGTTGGATCAACTGGACCGGGTAGGCGGTCGGTACAACCATCGGATCACCTCGTCGGTGCGGATCCGGCGTGCCCTCGTGAGGCCCGACCGGATGATGTGTGCCGTACATCACATCATCCGGGCAAATCGCGCGTGCGCAATCGATCAGCCTGCAACCGTGCAGAAAGCACGGTTTCGGGGTGCTCCGAGCTGGCAGACTGCGAAGAATGACCAGTCTGGATGCCACCGATGCGCGTCTGCTGCTCGAACTCACGCGCACACCGCGGGCCACGGGAGTCGAGCTGGCGCAGCGTCTCGGGTTGTCCCGCAACACCGTCCAGGCGCGCCTTGCCCGATGGGAGGCCGAGGGCGTGCTCGCCTCGTTCGACCGGCGGGTGGACCCCGTCAGCCTGGGTTATCCGCTCGCCGCCTACGTGGCCACCCGCGTCGATCAGCACCGTCTCGACGAGGTCGTCGACGAACTCGCACAGATCCCCGAGGTCACCGAGGTCTACGGGCTGACCGGGCAGATCGACCTGTCGGTGAAGGTGGTCGCCCGTGACGCCGACGACCTCTATCGGCTCGCGGGCCGGATCCTGAAGATCCGCGGCGTCGAACGCACGGACATGTCGCTGGTCATGCAGGACCTCGTCCCGCAGCGCACGGCGCCGCTGCTGGCCCGGGCCGCCGGGCGCAGCGGAGACGAGGCGACGTAGGGCGTCAGCGGCCCGCGTTCGGGGTGGCCAACTGGGCGGCGGCCTTGCGGATCTGATCGGGGATCGGGACGGGGCGGCGCGTCTGCGGATCGACGTAGACGTGGACGAACCGGCCGGTCGCCGCCGGGATCAGGGTGTCGTCGGCCTCCCGGAAGATTGCGAGCGAATAGGTGATCGACTGTGTGCCCAGACGTTCGACCGCCAGTCCGACCTGCAGGCGGTCGGGGAAGGACAGCTCGGCGAGATAGCGGCAGGAGGTCTCGGCCACGACCCCGATCGCGTCGAGTTCGCGGATGTCGACACCGGTGGTGGAGATGAGCCACCCGTTGACCGCCGAGTCGAAGTACGAGTAGTACGTGACGTTGTTGACGTGGCCGTAATGGTCGTTGTCGGCCCAACGCGTCTGCATGGGCCACAACACCGGGAACTGCTCCGGCTCAGGCGGGGCGGCTGGGCTCGTCGGTTGGCGGTTGCTCACGTCTCGACGATAGTGCTCTCCGCACGTCAAATCAGACCAACCCCCACGCCAATCCCGAACCGAGACGCAAAACCCCCGAATCGGACGTGCACAGGGCGTGTCCGCCCGCCGGGGTCGTCCCGGCACGCACGGCGTGTCGCCCCAAAGTCGGAACGGCGTGTGCCGTTCGTGTCAGGATCGGGTCATGTCCGATACCCCCGTTCTTCTCTCCACCGTCGAACTCGCCGAGATGATCGAGCAGGGCCGGTCGCCGGTGATACTCGACGTCCGCTGGGCACTCGGCGACAGACACGGACGGGACCGATTCCATGAGGGGCACATCAGCGGAGCGGTCTACGTCGACCTGGACGAGGATCTCGCCGATCCGCCCGCACCCGAGCTCGGTCGTCATCCGCTGCCCGACATCGACCGTTTCCAGGCCATCGCACGCCGGTGGGGGATCGACGACGGTGCTCTCGTCGTCGCATACGACGACAGCGGCGATCTCGCCGCGGCCCGCGCGTGGTGGCTGTTGCGCTGGGCGGGGCACTCCGAGGTGCGATTGCTCGACGGCGGACTGCAGGCGTGGATCGCCGGCGGGCACCCTCTCGCCGCAGGACCGGGCGGCGAGAAGAAGCCCGGCAACGTGACGTTGAGCCTCGGCCACATGCCCACCATCGGTCCTGATGAGGCCGCGACCTACGCGACCCACGGAGTTCTGCTCGATGCGCGCGCCCACGCACGGTACCGCGGCGACGAGGAGCCGGTGGATCGCCGGGCGGGCCACATCCCCGGGGCGGTCAGCGCGCCGACCACCGAGAACCTCCGTCAGGACGGGTCGTTCCTGCCCGCGGATCAGATCGCGCACCGCTTCTCGACGCTGGGCGTGAAGCGCACCGACGTCGCCGTGTACTGCGGATCGGGAATCAACGCCGCACACGAGATCGCCGCGCTCGAGATCGCGGGCATCGACGCCGCGCTGTATCCGGGTTCGTGGTCGCAGTGGTCGGCGGATCCGAAGCGGGAGGCCGCCACCGGCAGTTGAGCGGCGACCCGCCGGCCGATGGGCAGTTCTCGTCGACGATTCGCAACATCGCCGACGAGAACTGCACTCCGGAGGCGGGACCACCGGTCGTGAATGGGACAGCTGCCACGGTAGGTGCTGCAGTCCTGGCGACCCTGCTCGGAGCGATCGTCGCCCACCTCGTCGAGGCTGCACCGGTGATCGCCGGCGAGTGCGAGGCGACCTACGGCGTCGACCTCGGCCCGTTCTTCACCGGCTGGTTCGTCGGCGACCTGGGGGGCGACACCGTGACCACCACGTTCGTGTTCCAGTCGGCGCGAACGGCCGCGTGGGTCAACAACTTCGATCTGCAGAACCCCCGCCACGCACGACATCACCCGCGTCGAGATGACCGTCGCGGTCGATGCCGCAGCCGTGGTGCTCGACGGTCTCGAACAGGGCCATATCGTCTGACGGCCGAGTCCTCCTCGGTCCCGACCGTTCAGGAACGGGAGTACTCCGACGCGCGGCGCACCTGCTCGCGCGTCGGGGTCACTCCCGTGTAGAGCTCGAACTGCAGTGCCGCCTGCAGCGCGATGACCTCGTCGCCCGTGATCACCGGGATGTCGTGCTCGCGGGCGAATCGGACGAGCGGGGTGTCCGCCGGGACGGCCACGACGTCGAAGACCGTCGACGCTGCGGCGACGAAGTCGTGGGGCAGCGGCAGGTCGTCCGCTTCGGCGCCGCCCGCCATCCCGATCGGAGTGGCGTTGACGATCAGCCCGGGTGCGACGTCGCTCGTGTCGGCGCGCCATTCGTAGCCGTACTTGCGTGCGAGCGGTCGTCCGGTGTCCCCGTTGCGCGCGACGATCGTTCCGTCGGTGAATCCGTTGTGGCGCAGCGCCGCTGTCACCGCCTTCGCCATGCCGCCGCTGCCCACCACCGTGACGGGCAGGGCGGAATCGACGCCGTGCTCGACGAGCAGATCGCTCACCGCCTGGTAGTCGGTGTTGTAAGCGTGCAGGACGCCGTCGTCGTTGACGATCGTGTTCACGGACTCGATGGCCCGCGCCGAATCGTGCAGCACGTCGACGAGGGGCAGCACGGCTTCCTTGAACGGCATCGACACCCCGGCGCCGCGGATGCCCAGGCCGCGTATCCCCGCCACGGCGTCCTCGATGTTCGCGGGCGCGAACGCCTTGTAGACGAAGTCGAGGCCGAGTTCCTCGTAGAGATGGTTGTGGAACCGGGTGCCGATGTTGCTGGGACGGCCGGACATCGAGATGCACAGCCGGGTGTCCTTGGAGATGCGCTCGAGCATTTGCTCACCGTAGACCCTACATGTTCGGAAACAGCGATTTTCTCAGGAGAGCACGTTGTTCTCACAACAAAGAACAAGATGCTGTCCGATGCAAGGGAGACGATCTGGGTGCAGGAGGACTGAGATTCGAACGGGAAGGCGCGATCGTCTGGTGCATCATCGACCGGCCCGCAGCGCGCAACGCGTTCACCCCGGCGATGTACTGCGGACCCGAACGTGCGGTGCGACTGGTCGATTCCGATCCCGACCTCGCCGCCCTCGTCATCTCCGCCGTCAACGGTATCTGCCAGGCGGGGAGACTGCTGGTCGCGATGATGTCACGGGCACGACTCCGCCGCGCCCACCAAGGCACGGTGGTCGTCGACCGTGATCGGCAACGCGTAGCGCACCGCCACGGTCAGGTACCGGCCGGCGAACCAGCAGCGGTAACCGGGAGCCGGTGGCAGCCACTGGGCCGGCGTGCCGTCGCGCTTGTCGAGGTTGGCCTGCCCGTCGACAGCGACGAGGTTGTAGGTGATGTCGTTCGCGAGCCGGAGTCGACGTTCGGCGGGCCATGCGGCGGCACCGAGATCCCAGGCCGCGGCGAGCGGATAGATGTGATCGATGTGCACGGCGTTCGCCTCGGCACGCCGGAACTCCACGCGCGCACCGGTGTACGGATCGTTCAGGACCCCACTCGTCACGACACAGTCGTCGGTGCCGGCCCGGAAGGTGGGGGAGGTGAGGTCGCGCGCGAGGACGTTGTTGCGGGTGTCGCAACCGTCGTGCCCACCGGCCCCGGGATGGTCGTCGGACCAGGCCGGACCGAACACGCATCGCTCGCCCGCGCCGCAGCCCCGCTGATAGCCGGGAACCTTCCGGCGCTGATCGACCACCGTCACCTGCTCGAGCAGGAGATGCACCTCGGCTCGGGTGGGGCTGCCCGGCACCGTCCCGGACCCCGGCGCGGTGCGGTCCCACAACCAGGACACCGCCACCGCGACCACCACTGCCGCCACCCACCACGTCGCGTTCCCCCCACGCACGCGGCGATCCTGACATGCCCTGCCGACAGGATCTTCAGGGCACGGTGACGACGATCTTCCCGCCGACGTGCCCGGACTCGACGAGTTCCAGCGCAGCCCCGGCCTCGGTGAGCGGAAAGGTCCGCTCGACGCGCGGCGTCAGAACACCACGCTCGACGAGCGCCACGACCTGCTCGAACACCTCCCGGGTCCGTCGCCGCGTGATTCCCGAACCGCCCAGCTCCTCCGCGCGTGCCGGATCGGCGACACTCACGACCCGTTCCGGTGCCCGCGTCAGCGCGACCGCCCGCTCGAGCACGTCGCCACCGACGAGGTCGACGACCGCGGTCACCGCCCCGCACCGTTCCGCGGTGGCCGCGACCCGCGCGTCGAACCCGTCACCGGACTCGATCCACAGACCGCCGCACGATTCGACGAGATCCCGTTTCCCCGCACTCGCCACACCGAGGACGGCGGCCCCGGCGTTGTGCGCGAGCTGCGTCGTCGCCGACCCGACACCACCACCGGCACCCAGGGCGAGGACGGTGTCCGCATCGACGATCTCGAGATACTCGACGATGTCGAAGGCCGTTCCGGCCGCGACCGGAAGGGTGGCCGCCACCTCGAACGGCACCGACTCGGGCACGAGCGCAGCAGCCCGCGCGTCGACGAGGGTGTACTCGGCGTAGCCGCCGTAGCCCTCCGCGGTGGCCCCGAAGACGGCGTCGCCCGGCCGGAAGCCGGTGTCCGGACCGGCGGCCTCCACCACACCGGCGACCTCCCGGCCGAGGACCGCCGGGAAGTGCACCGTGACGCTGCCTGTGCGCCGTCCGGACCGCACCTTCCAGTCGGCGGGGTTCACGCCCGCGGCCCGGACTGCCACGAGGAGCTGCCCCGGACCGGGCGGTGGGACGGGGGTGTCGAACAGCTGCTGTGTCTCCGGACCGCCGTACTCCACGAAGCCGTATGCGCGTGCCATGGGACCCAGCCTGCCATCGGGGTCGGGTGCGGCTGGCACGATAGTGGGCATGTTGCACGGGCTGTGGTCACCGGGATCCGGCCTGATGCTGTGGTGGGACCCCGCCGCAGAGCCCGATCCCGACGCGCTGCCGTCTGCGCTGCGCCGGTGGATCGACCGCCCGTTCCGCCATCGCGTCACCCTCACCTTCCCTACGGAGACGGAGCCGAGCACGCTGCCCGCCGTCGCGGTCGCACCGGCGGACGCAGCCGAGCTTCTGCTGGACATGCCGCGGCGTCCCGGGGGTGTCGGCGGCGATCTGCGATATCTCGCGCACGTCGCCCGTGGCATCGAGAGGTGGGCGCAGGCCGGCCGCGTCGCACCGGAGCTCGTGCGTGTCGAGAAGCAGTGGTGGGCGCGGTGGCGCCTGCTCGGCGGCGAGAAGACGCGGGCCTGGTCCGCCGAACTCGCGGCCGCGATGTCTCCCGCGCAACGACAGCTCGGACGGCCCGTCGATCTCCTCGACGATCTGTGCCGCGAACTGACCGACCCCATCGTGCGCACCCTCCACGGCTCGTCGACCTCGCTGCACCCCCTCGTCGCTGCACTGGCCGAGGGCAGTCCCCATCCCCGTGGCACCCAGCGCATGGCCGATGCGCTCGAGGAATGGCGTGCCAGCCTCGCCGGATACGAACCCGACCTCGTGCTGCGCCTCGTCGAACCGGACGACGTCGACGACGGGGTCGGAGCCGACTCCATCTGGCGGCTCGAGGTGTGCCTGCGTCCGGAGGGACAGTCCCCGACGCCGCTGCCCGTCGAGGACACCGACCCGCACCTGCTCCAGATCGGCGTGCGCAAGCTCGGGATCGCGCTCCAGGCCTATCCCCGCCTGCAGGACGTGCCCCGCGATCCCGACAGTCTCGACCTTCTGCTGCCCACCCCGGTCGTCGTCGATCTCGTCGAGCACGGCGCCCGGGAGCTCGACGCCGCAGGCATCGCGGTGCTGCTACCGCGCGCTTGGACCCGGGTCGATCCGTCCCTGCGTCTGCAGGTCGAGTCACCCGTCGCCCCCGTGAGCGCCGACGACAGCGTCGTCGGGATGAACGCGATCGTCTCGTACGAATGGCAGCTCGCCGTCGGCGACATGCTGCTCACCCCGTCGGAGATGGAAGAGCTCGTCGCGGCGAACAGCGACCTGGTCAAACTGCGCGGCAAATGGGTGCGGGCAGATGCCGAGGCGCTGGCCCGCGCGGCCCGGTACGTCACCGCGCATTCCGCCGAGGATGCGACCCTCGGGTCGTTGTTCGCCCAGTTCACCGGCGACGATGCTCCGCCCGCGGAGGTCACCGAGATCTCCGCCTCCGGCTGGGTCGAGATGCTGCTCGACGGGCAGGCGCACCCCGAGCCTGTCCCCGTGCCGGCGGGATTGAACGCCGAACTGCGTCCCTACCAGCAGCGCGGCCTCGACTGGCTCGCGTTCATGAGCCGGCTCGGTCTCGGCGCCGTGCTCGCCGACGACATGGGCCTGGGCAAGACCATCCAGGTGCTCGCGCTGCTCGCCCATGAACGAGAGTCGGGCCTGCGGAACGCCCCGACCCTGCTGGTCTGCCCGATGTCGGTGGTGGGCAACTGGCAGCGTGAGGCCGAACGGTTCGTGCCCGACCTGCGGGTGCACGTCCACCACGGCGCCCAGCGGCTGAGCGGACCGGCGCTCGCCGCCGCTGCCGCCGACCACGATCTCGTGGTGACGACGTACGCCATCGCCGCCCGCGACGTCGCGCAGCTCGCGACGCTGACCTGGCAACGCGTGGTCCTCGACGAGGCCCAGCACGTGAAGAACACCGCGACCGCGCAGTCCCGCGCCACGCGCGCCGTGCCCGCGGCGCACCGGATCGCGCTCACCGGCACACCGGTGGAGAACCGGCTCGAGGAACTGCGCGCGATCCTGGACTTCGCGAATCCGTCCCTGCTCGGCACCGCGGCGTCCTTCCGGGCCCGCTTCGCGGTGCCGATCGAGCGCGACCACGACGCCGTCGCTGCGGCGCGGTTGCGGGCGTTGTCCGCACCGTTCGTGATGCGCCGCGTCAAGACCGACCCCGACGTGATCTCCGATCTGCCCGAGAAGTTCGAGCAGACCGTGCGCGCCAACCTCACGGCCGAGCAGGCCGCCCTGTATCGGGCCGTCGTGGACGACATGATGCGCCGGATCCGGGACAAGGAGGGCATGGCCCGCAAGGGCGCGGTGCTCGCGGCGCTGACCCGGCTCAAGCAGGTGTGCAACCACCCCGCGCACTATCTGGGCGACGGCTCGCCCGTCCTGCGTCGCGGACGGCACCGCTCGGGCAAACTCGGCCTGGTCGAGGACATTGTCGAGTCGGTGCTGGCCGACGGCGAGAAGGTGTTGCTGTTCACGCAGTTCCGCGAGTTCGGTGAGCTCGTCGTGCCCTATCTCGAGGAGCGGTTCGCCACGACGGTGCCCTTCCTGCACGGGGGAGTGTCCAAGGGCCGGCGCGACGCGATGGTCGACGGCTTCCAGGGAGAGGGCGGCCCGCCGATCATGGTGCTCTCGCTCAAGGCGGGCGGTACCGGACTGAACCTCACCGCCGCCAACCACGTCGTGCATCTCGACCGATGGTGGAATCCGGCGGTGGAGAACCAGGCCACCGACCGCGCGTTCCGGATCGGGCAGCGTCGCGACGTCCAGGTCCGAAAGCTCGTCTGTGTCGGAACGGTGGAGGAGCGTATCGACGAGATGCTCACCGGTAAGCAGGAACTGGCCGAGATCGTGGTCGGGGCGGGGGAGAACTGGATCACCGAGTTGTCCACCGACCAGCTGCAGAGCCTGCTCACGCTCGGCGACGACGCGGTGGGGGACTAGATGGCACGGGGCAACGTACGCCGCTACGGCACGGCCCGCCGGATCGACGGTGGCATCGAGGCGCGCACCAAGCGGGGCGCGATCGGCCGAAGCTGGTGGTCGAAGGAACTGATCTCGGCGATGGAGGAGGTCGCCGAGAAGGGGCGACTGACGCGGGGCCGTGC
This sequence comes from Rhodococcus sp. 852002-51564_SCH6189132-a, assembly GCF_001665495.1. Classification (NCBI taxonomy): domain Bacteria; kingdom Bacillati; phylum Actinomycetota; class Actinomycetes; order Mycobacteriales; family Nocardiaceae; genus Rhodococcus; species Rhodococcus sp. 852002-51564_SCH6189132-a. The sequence continues at coordinate 7,022 of NZ_LZMJ01000014.1, read as the reverse complement.
CTACGCGCGCGCCGGTCAGGTGATCTCCATGCGACTCGAACCCGGTGCGGCCGTCGGCGAGGTGCAGGGCAGCCAGCTCACACCGTTCACCTCGGCGGTGCGGGTGCGGACGCTCGACGAGGACGCGGTGGGTGAACTCGTGTCGCTGGTCCGCTCGTCGCCGGGCATGCTGGCGCGACTCGCGGCGGGCATCCTCCCCGAAGAGCTGGGATCCTCCCTGCTGCCGCGACGCGCGGGTGAACTCGATTTCGACTGCACGTGCCCCGACGACTCGTGGCCCTGCAAGCACGCTGCGGCCGTTGCCTACCTGCTCGCAGAACACGTCGACGACCAGCCGCTCGCGGTCCTGACCCTGCGCGGACTGGACCTCGCGACGCTGATCGGGGGTGTCGACGAAGCGGATGCCGACGACGACGCGGCCGCGTCGCAGGACTTCTACGGTGACGACACCGAGTTGCCCGAGTTGCCCGCGGAGCGGTTCCGCCCGGCCCTCGATGACCTCGATCCGATGCTGCTGCGCCGCGCCTTGCGGGCCGGTGGAACCGACGAAGCCGTGGTGATCCGCGGGATCACCGACCTCGAGGATCTCTACCGCCGCATGCGCTGACCGCGATCGGACGCCGGTGGTTGTGCCGTCCGCACCCGGGGTATGCCGCCCGATGAAGGTGACGGCTCCGGTCGCGCCGCCGACAGCACATGCCACGAGTGGAGGATTCATGCGGACACCGGAAGCACCGTCGACAGCGCGAGAGAACGCCGAACGTGCGGTCGATGCGGTCCAGGACGAGGCCGACACCTATCGGAACGGGGAGGATCGCCCCCTCGGCGGATATGCGGTGCTCATGTCCGTCTACCTCACCACCGTCGGCACGCTCGGTGCCGTCGCGGCCAGGCGCGGGCGGGCGATGCCGAGGCCCGATGCCGGGGATCTCGTGGTCACCGCGCTCGCGAGCCACAAGATCTCCCGGATCGTGAGCAAGGCGGCGGTGACCAGCCCGGTGCGGGCACCGTTCACGAAGTTCGACGGCCCCGGTGGTCCGGCCGAGGTGATGGAGCAGCCGCGCAAGTCGTCGCGGGTCCGTCACGCGGTCGGGGAACTGCTTGCGTGCCCCTTCTGCCTCGACCTGTGGACGGTGACGGCGCTGGTCTTCGGCGGTGTCTACGCTCCGAATCTCACACGTCTGGTGGCGGGTTCGTTCGCGGCGCTGACCGGAGCCGACTTCCTGCACCTTGCGTACGCGAAGGCGCAGCAGATGGCCGAGGGCTGATCTCGACCCTCGGGTATCGACCCGGGTGCACGGACCCCTCACGCGACGATCGTTCGTGAGGGGTGCCGGCCGATCCGGTCCGGTGTGACGGTAGACATACGTGGACTTCCAACTATAGGATGAGCGAAGACTTCGGGCCTTCGCCCGTTCGCGCCGAAAATCGCACATCCCACGTCATCGCACCCCAGTAAAGGACGGGATCGGACATGAGCGTTCGAGAATTGACCCACTTCGTCGGCGGACAGCACGTCGCCGGCACCTCCGGCCGCTTCGCCGACGTCTTCGCCCCCAACACCGGAGAGGTCCAGGCCCGCGTGCCGCTCGCGGCCGACTCCGAGGTCGACGCCGTCATCGCCAACGCCGCCGAGGCGCAGAAGGTGTGGGCGTCCTGGAATCCTCAGAAGCGCGTGCGCGTCCTCATGAAGTTCGTGCACCTCGTGCAGGAGAACATGGACGAACTCGCCCACCTGCTGTCGAGCGAGCACGGCAAGACCGTCCCCGACGCGAAGGGCGACATCCAGCGCGGCCTCGAGGTGATCGAGGTCGCCATCGGCGCCCCGCACCTCCTCAAGGGTGAGTACACCGAGTCCGCAGGCGGCGGCATCGACGTCTACTCGATGCGTCAGCCCCTCGGTGTCGTCGCCGGGATCACCCCGTTCAACTTCCCGGCCATGATCCCGCTGTGGAAGGCCGGTCCTGCCCTCGCCGCCGGAAATGCATTCGTGCTCAAGCCTTCCGAGCGCGACCCCTCCGTGCCGCTCCGCCTGGCCGAGCTCTTCCTCGAGGCCGGCCTGCCCGCCGGTGTGTTCAACGTCGTCAACGGCGACAAGAGCGCCGTCGATTACCTGCTGAACGACCCGCGCATCAAGGCGATCGGCTTCGTCGGCTCGACCCCCATCGCGCAGTACATCTACGAGACGGCCGCGAAGAACGGCAAGCGCGCACAGTGCTTCGGTGGTGCGAAGAACCACGCGATCATCATGCCCGATGCCGACCTCGACCAGGTCGCGGACGCACTCGTCGGCGCCGCCTACGGCTCGGCCGGTGAGCGCTGCATGGCGCTGTCCGTCGCCGTCCCCGTCGGCGAGGAGACCGCGGACCGGCTCGTCGCCAAGCTCACCGAGCGCATCGCCGAACTGCGTATCGGCACCAGCTTCGACGAGAAGGCCGACTTCGGTCCGCTCGTGACCGCCGCCGCCCGCGACCGCGTGCACGGCTACATCGCCCAGGGCGTCGAAGAAGGCGCCGAGCTGGTCGTCGACGGCCGCGACTTCGTCCTCGAAGGACACGAGAACGGCTTCTTCTCGGGCGCCACCCTGTTCGACAAGGTCACCCCCGAGATGTCCATCTACAAGGAGGAGATCTTCGGCCCCGTGCTCACCGTGGTGCGTGCGCGCGACTACGAGGACGCTCTGCGCCTGCCCACCGAGCACGAGTACGGCAACGGCGTCGCGATCTTCACCCGCGACGGCGACACCGCCCGCGACTTCGCGGCCCGCGTCGAGGTCGGCATGGTCGGCATCAACGTCCCGATCCCCGTCCCGATCGCGTACTACACCTTCGGCGGCTGGAAGGCCTCCGGCTTCGGCGACCTCAACCAGCACGGCCCCGACGCCTTCCGCTTCTACACCAAGACCAAGACGGTCACGCAGCGCTGGCCGTCCGGTGTCAAGGAAGGCGACATCGAGGGTGCGCACGTGGCCGACACCGACCACTTCGTCATCCCGACGATGAACTAGGCGGTCCATCGATGTTCGTTCTCACCGACGACGACCGGGCGATCCGCGACACCGCCCGGGACTTCGCCACCGAATATCTGGCCCCGAACGCGGTCGAATGGGACCAGAGCAAGCACTTCCCCGTGGACGTGCTGCGCAAGGCCGCCGAACTGGGCATGGGCGGGATCTACGTCCGCGAGGACGTGGGCGGATCGGGGCTGCGACGCCTCGACTCCGTCCGCATCTTCGAGGAGCTCGCGAAGGGTTGCCCGTCCATCGCCGCCTACATCTCCATCCACAACATGGTCACGTGGATGATCGACAAGTTCGGCAACGACGACCAGCGCAAGCAGTGGATCCCGAAGCTCTGCACGATGGAGCACCTCGCGAGCTACTGCCTCACCGAGCCGGGCGCCGGATCCGATGCGGCGGCCCTGAGCACCAAGGCCGTTCGTGACGGCGACGAGTACGTGCTCACCGGAGTCAAGCAGTTCATCTCCGGGGCCGGCACGTCCGACGTCTACGTGGTCATGGCCCGCACCGGCGATACCGGCGCCCGCGGTATTTCGGCGTTCATCGTCCCGAAGGACACCACCGGGCTGTCCTTCGGCGCCAACGAGAAGAAGATGGGCTGGAACGCGCAGCCCACCCGCCAGGTCATCCTCGACGGCGCCCGCGTGCCCGCCGAGAACCTCCTCGGCACCGAGGGCGGCGGCTTCCGGATCGCCATGCACGGCCTCAACGGCGGCCGCATCAACATCGCCGCGTGCTCGGTGGGCGGCGGCCAGACCGCCCTCGACCGGGCGGTCGCCTACCTCGCCGAGCGCAAGGCATTCGGCGAGCGGCTGCTCGACTCGCAGGCGCTGCAGTTCCGCCTCGCCGACATGCGGATCGAACTCGAGGCCGCACGCACGATGCTGTGGCGTGCCGCCGACGCGCTCGACCGTGGCGCCGACGACGTCGTGGAGCTGTGCGCGATGGCCAAGCGCTTCGCCACCGACACCGGTTTCGAGGTCGCGAACGAGGCACTGCAGTTGCACGGCGGATACGGTTACCTTGCCGAGTACGGGATCGAGAAGATCGTCCGCGACCTGCGCGTGCATCAGATCCTGGAAGGAACCAACGAGATCATGCGGGTGGTCGTCGCGCGGAGCGTGGTGGCCGCAGCGCAGAACGGAGCGGCATGACCGGGCAGGAACCCGAGATCCTCATCGACGTGAAGGACGGCATCGGCCGTATCACGCTCAACCGGCCCAAGGCCATCAACGCCCTCAACCACGCCATGGTCCTCGAGATGTCGAAGGCCCTGAGCGCGTGGGAGAACGACGATTCGGTGCGTGCCGTGCTGGTGCGCGGTGCCGGTGAGCGCGGCCTGTGCGCCGGCGGCGACATCGTCTCGATCTACCACGACGCCAAGGACGGCGGCACGGGATCGCAGGACTTCTGGCGCGACGAGTACATCCTCAACGCCGCCATCGGTCGTTACCCGAAGCCGTACATCGCGATCATGGACGGCATCGTCATGGGCGGCGGCGTCGGGATCTCGGCGCACGGCAACGTCCGGATCGTCACCGAACGCTCGAGCATCGCGATGCCCGAGACCGGAATCGGATTCGTTCCCGACGTCGGCGGCACCTACCTGCTCTCGCGCACCCCCGGCGAGATCGGCACGCACATCGCGCTGACCACCGGACGGATGAAGGCCGGCGACGCCGTCACCCTGGGCTTCGCCGACCACTACCTGCCGTCCGATTCACTCGACAAGTTCGTCGCCGCACTCGAATCCGGCCCGCTCGAGGACGCGCTCGCCGAATACTCGCAGCCCGCACCGGAATCGGCGCTGCTCGGGCAGCGCGAATGGATCGACGCGGCGTACTCCGCCGACACCGTCGAGGAGATCGTCGAACGCCTTCGGGCTTCCGATGTTCCGGAGGCACGGGAGACCGCCGGCCAGGTGCTCGCGAAATCGCCTGTCGCGCTGAAGGTGACCCTCCGCTCGCTGCGTCACGCCCGGCAGCTCGGCAGCCTCGAAGAGGTGCTGAACGAGGAGTTCCGGGTCTCGACCGCCTCGCTGAAGTCGCACGACCTCGTCGAGGGCATCCGCGCACAGGTCGTCGACAAGGACCGCAACCCGCAGTGGTCGCCGGCGACCCTCGCCGATGTCACCGAGGCCGACGTCGACGCCTACTTCCAGCCGCTCGGCGATCTCGAACTCGGGCTCGCCGCTCCCAAGGAGAACGACCGATGAGTGAACTTCCCACCGTCGCCTTCCTCGGCCTCGGACACATGGGTGGGCCGATGGCCGCGAACCTCCTCCGCGCCGGGTACACAGTCAACGGTTACGACCCGGTTCCCGCTGCGCAGGAAGAGGCCACGAAGAACGGCATCACCGTCGCCGAGACCGCGACCGACGCGGTGCGCGGCGCCCAGGTCGTGATCACCATGCTGCCCAACGGCAAGCTCGTCCTCGACCTGTACGACGAGATCCTGCCCGCGGCCGAGGCGAACACGTTGTTCGTCGACAGCTCGACCATCGACGTCGCCGATGCCCGCGCGGCGGCGGAGAAGGCACGCAAGGCCGGTCACCGTGCCGTCGACGCCCCGGTCTCCGGCGGTGTCGCCGGTGCCGCCGCAGGCACCCTCGCGTTCATGGTCGGCGGCGGCGAGGACGACTTCGCCACCGCGAAGCCGCTGCTCGAGGCCATGGGACGTAAGATCGTCCACTGCGGCGGGTCGGGCAACGGCCAGGCCGCGAAGATCTGCAACAACATGATCCTGGGCATCTCGATGATCGCCATCAGCGAGGCATTCGTCCTCGGTGAGAAGCTGGGCCTCGACAACCAGGCACTGTTCGACGTCGCGTCCAACGCGTCCGGTCAATGCTGGGCGCTGACGAGCAACTGCCCGGTGCCGGGCCCCGTCCCGACCACCCCCGCGAACAACGACTACACGCCGGGCTTCGCGGCCGCGCTCATGGACAAGGATCTCGGACTGGCCGCGAACGCGGTGCGCGCCAACGGTGTCGAGGCCGAACTCGGACTGCGTGCAGCCGAGCTCTACCATCGTTTCAACACCGAGGGTGGTGGAGGACTCGACTTCTCCGCCATCATCACCGACATCCGAGACCGCTCGACCGTGAAGGACAGCCAGTGACCGATTTCGAGACCATCCTGCTCGACCGCAAAGGCCGCGTCGGCATCGTCACCCTCAACCGGCCGAAGGCGCTCAACGCCCTCAACAGCCAGTTGATGCGTGAGGTCGTCGCCGCCGTCGAGGAACTCGACGCGGACGACGAGATCGGTGCGATCCTGCTCACCGGCTCGGAGAAGGCGTTCGCCGCCGGCGCCGACATCAAGGAGATGGCTCCGAAGACCTTCGCCGAAGTCTACGCGGAAGACCTGTTCTCGCAGTGGGATCGGCTCTCGTCCGTCCGCAAGCCGATCGTCGCTGCGGTGTCGGGCTACGCGCTCGGTGGCGGTTGCGAGCTGGCGATGCTGTGCGACTTCATCATCGCGTCCGACACCGCCAAGTTCGGTCAGCCCGAGATCAAGCTCGGCGTCATCCCGGGCATCGGCGGATCGCAGCGTCTCACCCGCGCCGTGGGCAAGGCCAAGGCCATGGAAATGTGCCTGACCGGCCGCAACATGGACGCCGAGGAGGCCGAGCGCGCCGGACTCGTCTCGCGCATCGTTCCCGCCGCCGAACTGTTCGACGTGGCGCTCGAGACGGCGACGACCATCGCGTCGATGTCGCTGCCGGTTGCGATCATGGCGAAGGAGGCCGTCAACCGGTCCTTCGAGACGACGCTGGCCGAGGGCGTGAAGTTCGAGCGCCGCGTGTTCCATTCGACGTTCGCCACCGCCGACCAGAAGGAAGGCATGGCGGCCTTCGTCGAGAAGCGCGCGCCGGAGTTCAAGCACGCCTGATCCGCACCACCCGTACACGACGAAGGGCCGCCCCGAACGGGGCGGCCCTCCTCGTTTCTCCGGCAATCTCTCGCGCCTCACCACTTGGAAGGCGCACCGCCGGGGGGGCA